>CADBNA010000052.1 GCA_902795835.1 uncultured Lachnospiraceae bacterium
CTCTACCATTCCCGGCAAAGTCATATGCCGCCTGGTCTGGAACATGGACGCACGGAAGAACCTTTACTATATTGAAAAGGCCCTGTCCGGCATCCCGGAGGATTTTTCCGGCAGGCTCCTGGAAGTCCCGGTGGGGACCGGGGTTCTTTCCATGCCTGTCTACCGGGAGCTGAAAGACGCCGATATCACCTGCCTCGATTATTCTGAAGCGATGATGGAGAAAGCCAGAGATAAGGCAAAGAGGTCCGGCATAGATAACATCCACTTTATACAGGGGGATGTCGGAGCGCTTCCTTTTCCTGATGAAAGCTTTGACATCGTGCTTTCCCTGAACGGATTCCACGCTTTCCCCGATAAGAAAGCAGCTTACAGGGAAACATACCGTGTACTCAAACCGGGCGGGATCTTCTGCGGGTGTTTCTATATAAAGGGTGGATGCTCCCGCACGGACTGGTTCATAAAACACCTGTATCAGCCTTTGGGATTCTTTACCTCTCCCTATGAGACAAAAGAAAGCCTCAAGCGTCGCCTTTCGTCCTTATACAGAAAAAGCCAGATCATAAGCGTGGAGGGGATTAGCTGTTTCCGCTGCAGGAAATAAGGGATTCCCACAGGAAGGACATCAATTAAAATGTTAAAAACAGTCATAATACACGGACAAAGCCATAAAGGAACGACATGGAGGATTGCCAGGATGCTGGCTGAAAAGACAGGAGGCGAAATTACGGAATATTTCCTTCCCAGAGACTTCGGGCAGTTCTGCACCGGCTGTACAAAATGTTTTATGGACAATGAAACCCTGTGTCCCCATTATAAAGCACTGCAGCCGATCACAGAGGCACTTGACACCTCCGATATCATCATTCTGGCAAGCCCCGTCTATGTTTATCATGCCACCGGGGCAATGAAATCATTTCTTGACCATTACGGTTACCGCTGGATGGTCCACAGTCCGGAACCATCCATGTTCCGGAAGCAGGGAGTATGTATTGCAACAGCTGCCGGAGGCGGCATGAGATCTGCGACGAAGGATATGGCGGACAGTTTATTCTACTGGGGTGTTGCAAGGATTGAGAGGTTAGGGCTTGCTGTCGCAGCCACAAGCTGGGATTCCGTCAGTGATAAAAAGAAAGCGGTGATCGACCGGAAAACCACTTTCATAGCCCGGAGGATTGCCGGACGTGCCGGCCATGTTAAACCCGGGCTGAGGACAAAGGCCATGTTTGCGTTTATACGGATGATGATGAAAAAAGGATGGAACAAAAGAGATGTCCGTTACTGGAACGAACACGGCTGGCTGGATAAGGCAAGGCCCTGGAAGCAGTCCCCGGGCCGGGAAAAGTGAATGCATAATTGAGAGGCAGCGCATATGATACTTGATGCAAAAAATGAGAATATCCAAATCAATGGCTGGGACTGTGATTATATAAGCTTTGGCTCAGGCAAAGAGGTTCTGATCATGCTTCCCGGAGTAGGGGACGGATTCAAGACGGCAAAAGGCCTTGCTTTGCCATTTTCATTGATGTACAGGAGCTTAGCGAGCTACTTCAAGGTTTATGTTTTCAGCAGAAGAAACCGTATGCCTGTAGACTTCACTACGAAAGATATGGCTGATGATATCAGCAAAATTATGGAAAAGATCTGCATCCGATCCGCAAGCTTTTTCGGAGTATCTCAGGGGGGCATGATCGCGCAGCAAATGGCTATCCGTCATCCGGACAAAGTGAAGGCTCTTGTTCTGGCTGTCACGGCTTCGCGGCCGAATGACATCATGAAAGAAGCACTGTTATCGTGGCTCGGTATGGCAGACCGTGATGACTACAAGGGAATCATGCTCGATACTGCTGAGAGGTCATATACCGGAGCACACCTTACACGTGGGAGAAAGATAAACAGTCTGCTTGCATTTATAAAGCCAAAGGACTATACGCGATTCCGCGTACTTTGCCAGTCATGCCTTGGGCATGATATCTATGATGATCTGGATAAGATCACATGTCCCACGCTGATCATCGGGGCAGATCGGGATAAGGTTCTCGGACCGGACGCATCATTCGAAATGAATGAAAGGATCCCCGGCAGTCACTTGTATATGTATAAGGGCTATAGTCACGGAGTTTATGAGCAGGCAGGCGATTTCAACAAGAGAGTGCTGTCCTTTCTCTTGCGCCAAAAGACCGGTGTCTGTGAGAATACGGAGGAAAAAGTCACTATCGGTAAAGGGACCAAGTATCCCCTTAAAGGATTGCTGACACTGCCGCCTGATGTTTCGAAACCTGTACCGGCAGTAGTGATGGTACATGGATCCGGACCGAGCAATATGGACGAAAAGGTCGGCAAACTAACGCCCTTCAAGGATCTCGCGGAAGGCCTGGCAGCTCATGGCATCGCTTCCCTGCGCTACGACAAACGTACATTTGCTTACGGAAGGAAGATCAGGAAAACAAAGGAGCTCATCACCGTAAAGGAAGAGACGATTGAGGATGCACTCATTGCAGTAAACCTCCTGAAGAACGACAGGCGCATCGATCATAATCAGATCTATATTCTGGGACACAGCATGGGAGCCATGCTCGCCCCGAGAATAGATGAGGAAGGAGCTGATGTCAAAGGCCTTATCATGATGGCCGGCACGCCGTTCCGCCTTGAAGACATCGTCCTCAGACAGTTCAAACAGGCTGGTAAAAGCAGCTCAATCATTAAATATGTCGCCGCTCTAGAAAACAGGATCTTTTCCCGGAAGTTCAAAAACCTGTACCTTATGAGTGACGAAGAGGCAAAAAAGAAGAAATTTGCCGGAGGAATTACTCTTTATTATTTCAAGGAAATGGGCAGGAAGACGGCCGCTGATTATTTGCGTGGCAGCAGCAAGCCTGTTCTGATCATGCAGGGCGGAAAAGATTGTCAGGTTCTCGCAGAGAAAGATTTTGCGGCGTTCCGTGAACTCCTGGCAGGAAGGAACAACACTTTCTTCAAACTATATCCGGAACTGGATCATGCATTTGTGAAGGCCATCTATGGTGACATCACTAAAGTGTCAAAGGAATATAAGGTGGAACGGCATATAGGAAAAAAAGTATTTCGTGACATAACCGAATTCATCAGGCAGAACGACGACTCGCAAAGGGTAGATTGACTTACCTGTCATTTCAGGCAAAGCAGCATTTGCAGAGGTAATTATTAGTGAAAAAACAGTCATATCATCGAATATTTC
>CADBNA010000053.1 GCA_902795835.1 uncultured Lachnospiraceae bacterium
AAGACGGTCGCCGATTATTGTGAAACTGATATTGCGGAACGGAAGCGCCGTATTCTTCTCGACAGTCAGATTTGGATATTCTTCTGCAAACCGCAGTGTTTCCTGCAGATGAGACTCATATTCGTTCAGGGAATACCGGATGTCGTTTTCTATAAACAGGTCGGAAAGGGAGAGACTCATCGGGTAGTCCTCATATTGTTCGGGAGACCGGGCCGGTATCACAAGATGGATGGCGTTTTCCTGCAGAAATGAGACGGCCCGTTTACGGCACTCTGTGTGGTATGTTTGAATTTCGGATTTTTTTTCTTCGGGGAGATCCGTTCTTGTCAGAATCGTCCCGAGCAGTTCTTCGGAAATCGTGAACAGAGGAAGACTGCCGCATATGGTTCGCCTGGGTTCATTCTTCCAGGTTTTTGCCGCTTCCAGAATATACAGGTCTTTTTGCTCTTTACGGTATATTTCCATCAGGGGAAATGCTTTCCGGAGCAGATCTGCTGCCCGCTGACGATAGTGCCGGATATCTTCTTTGGACCGATAAAGAACATATTTGCCGGAAGCCTGTTTTCCCGCAATAGCGGATCCTTCCAGAGCAGCTGCGCCGGATACCTTGAGCAGATGCGTGAAAACCGCGCCCTGCGCAGACGGGAGATAGTACGGAGATATCTGTCCGGTCATATACATGGGGATATGGCTTTCCAGTCCCAGCATCATTTCGGGAAAGGGACGGTTCACATCATGTATGATATGCAGATGCAGTCCCTTTTTCAGCATCATGGCCATCCCGTACATCCATTTTTTGGGGAAATCAGGGTCGGATGCCATCTCTTCCAGAGGCATATCGCTGTACAGGATGCAGTCCTCTTCAGACCGGGAAAGAACGGTTGTCTTAATGAAGTCCAGCTCACTTTCCATCATTTTTGAGAGGCCGAGGTATGTTTTGCTGGTTGGAAGGTGTATTGTTGCCGGAGGCAGTTTTATGTCATCGAACCGGATGGCTTTCATATATTCATTCAAGTCAAAATCATCAATTTTTTCCAGAAAACGGCCGACCGGCTCTTCCTGCTCCGGAGAGGAATTGGACCCAAGCCAGATGATCAGATGGTTCCGGAGATCAGAAGAGGTGCTGATGCAGTCTGTCTGCGTTCCGGTCAGTCGTGCGATGCCGGAGAGGGAACTGCTGCCGGCAAATCTTCTCGCAACGTATGAAGCGGTCTCTGTTATAAAGGTTTTCAGATTTCCCGGTCGCCTGGAGCCGCTCAGAATCTTAGATATATGGGAAGCATCATAATTGAGGGCTCTGGCCAGCTCGGCGCCCCGTATATCGAGAGAGCGCAGAAGCAGATTTACGTTTCGGAGAAAAACCGCATAATCGACGGTCAGTCCCGTGTCAACCGTATTGTTAAGGGCTGCTGCGATTTCTTCTTCCCGGATGGAAATACCCCTGGCGGAGGCAAGAACAAAGAGCGCTTTTGCAAGCATCCGGATCTGAGAACTGCCGTAAGCGGGTACGCGGCCCCCGCTGCAGTATCTGCTGATCGTGGGATTGCTGAGGCCGGCCTCCTTTGCCAGTTCTTTCTGTGAGACGCCGGTTTTTTCAATGTAGTAATTGAGCTGTTCCTGAAACGTCATGATATGTATCCTCCTGCTGCGGGAAAACGATCTGTAATCCGTTCAATCATAAAAGAGGTTTGTCTCTTTAGAACGAAATTTCCAAATTGCCATGTCCTGTTCCGGAAAACAAATACTCGGATTCCCGGTTTCTACTTAAAATATATATATAATTCCAATTAAAAATCGAAAAATGCAGCTCTGTTCATTATACCAGAGTATGCAGTGTATGTCCTGATGAAAAGCTTTTTGAAAAGCGGCTGGGAGGAAAAGCATGATAAAAAAATGGCTGTCATTTTCGCTGTCAATGATGCTTATGATGCTTGTCCTTTTGCCCGGGACAGCCGGAACGGTCTGGGGCAATACCGGGGACGGCTCCGGCACCGGAGGCCTCAGTGAAATCTGGAAGAAAAATCAGTCCGGAGAGAAAGAGAGCACGGAGGACCCGGTTGAAAATCGTTCTTCCGAAGAGGCAGAGAAAGAGTATAATACCACGCCCCAGCTGACAGAAGATGACCTGCTCCGGATGAACAGGGGAGATGCGACGATCCTTCACTCGGAGGAAGGATATCTCACTTTTCTGAGAGGGACATTCAGCGAGGAAAAGGTTCTGGATTCGGAAGACGGCATCCGGTCGCTGTTTGGAATTGCTTCGCTGCTTGGCCTCGGCAGGGGATCTGAGTTCTATGCCGTTTACGGCCAGAAAAACCGGTTCGGTTATACCACATATGTATACCGGCAGCGGTATGGCGATCTGACCCTTGAGAATGCTGTCCTGAAGATATTTGTAGACCCGGAAGGATATACCTGCGGCCTGGTGAGTTCTTTTACGCCGAATGCCGGCATTGCGCCCGAAAATGAAGAAGCGGTCACCATGCAGGAGGCGCGGGAAGCAGTCGAACAGGCATGGAAGGGACAGACATTTTACTTTTTTGATGAATACACAAGGCAGACATCGGTAACGATTGATGATGTGGCATATCACGCATGGGCTGTATTTACCGACGCGCCTCAGGAGATGGAGGAGGAAGGCCGGCCTTATCTGGAGCATCTGGTAGCCTATGACGGATCTTATCTGATGTATATGGCTGTCAGCTCGCCGGAGGAGCTGGTGCCCGGAGACAGTGCCCTGGTGGAGTACGCGCTGTCGTGGTTTAATGACAAGGAACCGGATACCTGGACAGGGACGGTCAGGCATTTTGACGGCAGAGAGGAAAAACTGACGGTTCCGGTTGTCAGGGACAGGGATGGGGTGATGTATCTGGCGGATGCCGGGAGGCATATTCTCGTCAGTGACTACTATACTTTTACCTATAAGCATGATTACATACCGTGGACATCCGGGGACGGGTCGGAATGGCCGGACTGCTATCTGATCGCGTATGCCAATCTGATACGGGTGTATGACTTCTTTAAAGAGTACGGATATGCTTCGATAGACGGATGTGAGATGCCTGTCCTGCTGCTGACAGATTACTGCTCGGCAGAGAAGCGGCCGATTGATAATGCCTGTTTTTCAGGCCTGTCGGCCGGATGGGCCTGTTTTTGCTTCAGCAGTATCAATACGTACGGCGAAAGCATAGATGTCGTCGGACATGAGTATGTACACGGCATCTCGTATTGCTGCCGCATGGGAGATGTATATGCAAACGAGCCGGGAGCGCTCAATGAGTCAACCAGCGACATCATCGGCAATCTGTGTGAGATGATGCTGGGCGCTACGGACGATACGGAATGGCTGATGGGGGAAAACACCGGAGAAGCGATCCGGAGCATGAGCTTTCCGTGGCGTTTCCGGCAGCCGGTCAGGGTGGGCGGAACCTACTATACCGAACCGTCGGCAATGCCCGGCATGGACAATGACTTCGGAGGGGTGCATGACAACTGCTCGCTGATTAATTACATTGCCTGGCAGCTGCATGCGCAGGGAATGCCTGTGGAGGAGGAACTGAAGCTATGGCTGGAAGCCCTGAACTTCCTTACACCGGAATCCGGGTTCCGGGAGATTCACTACGCGCTGGAATTTGCCTGCAGTGTCCGTCAGATCGATGCCCTGTGGATAGGAAGAATCCACATGCTCTTTGAACAGGCGGGGATTGAATAAGAAAATGCCATCATAACAGAGCTTAATGAAAGTCTCAGACACAGTGGGATGGCTGCGGGGCAGCCGGAAAGGAGAGGAAAATGAAGAAAACCTGGTGGAAAAAGGGAGCGGCAGTCATGTGCTCGGTCCTGCTCATGAGTACAGGTGTGTACGCGGATGGGCTGGATATTTTCGGGCAGGCATCGGGGGAAAACAACAACCTGAAGATCCCGGAACAGACATTCGCGGCGGAAGGAGACCTGATTGCCCTGGATGAAGTGGGTATTTCCGTTATTGCAGATGATTATACGTCTATTCGGGAAGAGGACGGTTTTGTATATGTCTATACGGATGCGGACGGCAGCATACCCTACGTGATTATCGGGCGGTATGACATGGTGTCGGATGATTTTGCGGCAGAGTTTACAGACTATATGGCCGGCCTCTACCCGGATCTCCGTGTAGTATCAGAGGCTTCACCGCTGGTTCTGAACGGAAATGAATGGACAAAGATTCAGTATGAATATACGATATCCGGCTATACGGGCCTGGACACCAGACTCTTCTGCGAATGGAACGGCAGCACCTATATGTTCGGCTCAAAGGAAGTCCCGTCCATCGCCTTTACAGTTCCGGATGGCTGCCTCGAAAAACTGGCGTCCAGCATGTCCCCCCTGGCCGGAGGAGATTCCGACTATGAGAACCATGTAGATGATGAAAGAAGCGTAGAAGGAAACGGCTCCTCCGTGGCGGAGATGGGCGGTTTCAACATGCCGCAGCAGGGCCAGGCGGGTTCGGATGATGCCGGAACGGAAACTGCCGACGGGTCTTCCGAAGAGGTCGTGAGCGGCATGAGCCAGCCCACATCAGAGTCTTCCGGAAGCATTACATTCACGGAAGACGTCGCTGGTTATGAGGGCGCATGGGTGCGATTTGACGATGGCTTCCGTCTCTATCTCCCCTCCGAATGGTATACCTATACCGTGTCTGATGAAATGCGTCAGGACGGTATTCTCTACCAGGCCGGGGATCCTTCCCAGGCGGACGGCACGCCCTGGATCAGCGTCAATTTCGGCTCCGCCGAAGGCCTGTCTTCCCTGCGGGATCTCGCGGAAGTG
>CADBNA010000054.1 GCA_902795835.1 uncultured Lachnospiraceae bacterium
GTCCTGCGAGGAAACGGTACTGCGGTAGGTCCGCGCACCCAGAATCACCAGCATCAGAAAAGCGGCGATATACAGGACAAATATTCCCAGTGTATACAGGCCAAGAGGGGAATTATTCCGCTCTTTCATCTCAAATACCTCTAAAGACTATAAAGACTCATTAGATAAGTATAAGTATATCAGGTTTCCGGCTTTACCTCTACCCGCACATCCGGCGGCAGATTCGAGGCAAAGGCATCATAGCGGATATAGAAATCCCGCGTATTCACGGCCAGGCCATAGTTGTCGATCAGATAATCCAGATCCGGCGGATAGGCGCCCTCTACGGCATAGCACTGCAGCGCTGCCCGTTCCACTGCCTCACGGACAGATTCTGCCGCCTCCGCGCTCAGGTTCCGGCTGCCTGCCGAAACCGCGTATCTGCCGCACATAAGGACAGCGCACAGGATCAGAAGGCATGCCAGGATAAGAGGCCATTTCCTTTTTTTCTTATCCGAATACATCGTATTCTCCTTATCCTACCGCGTTCATCATACCGATCAGCGGCAGCATCACAGACAGCAGAGACAGGCCGACCGTGATCATCAGCACACCGGAGAGAAGCGGGTCTACCACCCCCACCAGACGGTCTACCAGATGGCCGCAGTTTTCTTCCAGAAGGGAGGTCAGTCTCTCCAGGATGTCAACCATTTTTCCGGATCGCTCACCGGCCAGCAGCATGCGGCCGTATACCGGCTCGAAGAGTTCCTCGTTATAGGCTGCCTGCGCAAAGCTGTGTCCCTCGTCCATGTGGGTAACACAGCGTTTCAGTTTCTCCTCCACCGGGGCGCAGTCTGTCATCTTGATGCTGTCCAGGACGGCAATGTCCTGCATCTCGCCGCTGGCCAGAAATGTGCCAAAGGCAGATGTAAAGCGGAACATGCCCATGCTCTCGAGGATCTCCTCACAGATCGGAATTCGTCTGATCAGGCCCTCAACTGCAGCACGTTTTCCGCTGTTCCACAGGAACAGTCCGCCCAGCAGCAGCACTGCCAGAATAATCATCACAATCAGTGCGATCCAGCAGAAGGCATATGCCCAGTGAATATAGCTGTAAATTGAAGAAGATACACTGCCTGTCAGTTTGTCATACACCTTTGAAAACGCAGGAAGCACCATCGTCAGCATGACGGTCAGCACCACAATGATCATTATCAGCATAGCCGCCGGGTAGGTGACGGCATTCCGCAGTTTTTCGCTGATCGTCTTCTGGTCCGCATAGTAGCGGGACAGACGGAAAAGCACATCCTCCAGGCGTCCGGAAGTCTCGCCGGCCGCAATCATCTGCAGGGCATACTCCGGAAACACGCCTGTCTCCCGCATGGCATCGGAAAGGCTGCTGCCCTGCTCCACCTTTTCTTTCATGGCGCCGACCGCGCTCTCCAGCACGCCGCCGCCCTTGTGGTTCTGTCCGAGCAGCGCAATGGCCTCATCCGTCTGAATGCCCGCCTGTATCATCATCGCCATGCTCTCGCAAAAAGCGCTGACGCCCAGATTGTCCAGTTTTTTCCCGCTCATAGCAGATTCTCCCGCATGTCTGTTATTGCAAAACCCATTAATTACGGATTGTTTGCTCTTTCGGTAATGAATTCAATAATAGTATACGTCTGTATAATTGCTGCCGTCACCGATAAAATTCCCGTCCGCTCCGTTTGCGGAGAACGTAAGATCGATGCGGTTCCACTCGTCTCCGGTAACCTGGTAGTCCACAGTCACCCATCCGGTTTCTCCCGTATAAAACATATTCCAGGCGTGATACAGATCATTCGGAGATACATAGCCGAAGATCAGCCTGGTAGGAATCCCCTGGCTGCGCAGCATGGCGGCTGCCAGAGAGGCATAGTCGAAACAGATGCCCTTCCCCGTCTCCATGGTCCGGTCCGGATCCGGCAGATAGCCGGACTGAACGCTGGCCGCCAGTTCTTTGTCATAGACTACGGTATCGCAGATGAAATCATAAATGGCAGCGACTACGGCATTCTCATCCTCGGCTCCCTCAGCCAGTTCTGCCGCCTTTGCCACACAGGCGGAATCCGCCGAATAATCAACATAATCGCTGGGACGCAAAAAAGCGACGTACTCATCGGATACGGTGATGTCCGTCTCTGTCTGATATA
>CADBNA010000055.1 GCA_902795835.1 uncultured Lachnospiraceae bacterium
AAAGGGGTGGAGGACTTTCTTCGCGGCCCGGAAGCTTTCAGAACGGTAGATCCGGAGAAACGGCATATACAGCTTTTGGAACAGTTCAATGTTTCCCTGCCCTCCAGCATTACACGCAGAAATATGCTGTCCTCTGCGGCACTTAATATTCTCAAACCACGTAACTGGAAGAGTGTGCAACTTTTCCTGAAAAGTATCAGGCTATTGGATAGCAGCGGAATGACCGGTGAATGGAGTATTTTACGGACCGAAAACTTTTGGAGAACTGCCTTGAGATTAGAAAGCACAGGGGATAAGCATGCAGAGCAAAATGAGTATGATAGAGGCGGCTATCAGAGATCCTAAAATCAGGGTCGTGAGTTTTGATGTCTTTGATACACTTATTGTTCGCCCTTTTTGGACCCCTGCAGATTTATTCCTGTTCCTGGATAAGAGGGCATCAGAACTGCTTAACACGGTTGATGTTATAAATTTTTCCTCCTACAGAAAAGCCTGTGAGGCTGAAGCTCGAGAGCAATCGTCGGCGGAAGACGTGACACTTTCAGAAATCTATGCTTGTATTCAGAATCACAGCCCGTTTTCAAAGGAAGTAACCTGTGCCTTAATGGAATATGAAAAAGAGCTTGAGATGCGCTTCTGTATGGCAAGAAACAGTGCCGCTGAGCTGTTTCAGCTGGCAAGGAGATATGACAAGACTGTTATCGTCGTTTCAGATATGTATCTCCCGGGGGATTTCGTTTGTTCCATACTTAAAAAAAATGGAATAGAACCGGATTATGTTTTTGTTTCGGGAGACCTTGGCGTAACAAAAGGATCCGGAAACCTTTTCAGATATGTCTCCTCGAAGATCGGAATCGACTATTCGGCAATTGTGCATATTGGAGATAACAGAAAAACAGATGTTTCAGTTCCCGGAAAACTTGGAATACAAACCTTCCATTATCCACGTACGATAAATCTGATGAAGAAGACCGGGTATAAACGAGCTTATGAACAGATCAGGTCTTCAATTTCAAATTTCCATGCAATGGAAGAACTGGGAATTCGCTGTATGCTTGCTATTTCGGCAAACAGGATTTTTGATGATCCTTTTAAGAGTGTCAGCCTTGAAGATACCTTAGGGAATATCGTCCTTGGCATGTATTGTATGGCTCAGGGACTGTGGGTATTAAACAAAGCAAAATCAAAAGATTATAACGAAGTCCTCTTCTTTTCCCGCGATGGATATCTGCCTTATCTGGCTTATGATTTTCTTGCGAAATATATTATCTGCCCTGCAGCTGCCTATGTCAGATCTTCTCGCAAAGCCCTTCTTCCTCTTCTCCTGACCCACCCGACCGGTCCACTCAAAATCGGGAGTCACCTTTTATACTATGACCATTCGCCAAAGTCAGTGACGCGAATTATGGGCCGGGTATTGACAGAAAATGCAGAAGCTGAACTGGAGAAAGAAAAGACTGCCGGATGGAGCGATGCGTTCTTCTCAGAGACAGAAATGGTTGATTTCGTTTCACACCTGTACCAGAAGTATCTGGATCAGGAGAAAGCAGATTCGCTGAGAGCAGGCTTTACTGAGTATTTTTCAGCCTTCATGAATGGCAGGGTCCTGACCTATGACATTGGCTACAGTCTGAGAAATGAAATATTCTTAAGGGAGTTTTTCCCGGATGTAGAGGTCGATGCCTGCTTTACGCATTGTGGAGATGATGTGCTGCTCAGGAGAGGCATGCAGGGAGGAATAGAAATGAATTCTTTTTATTCCTCTACCCCCTATGTGTCTTGGCTACCCAGAGAACTCTTTCTTACAGAAGATTTTCCTTCATGTGTCGGTTATGAGAAAGATGGCACGCTGGTTTTTGAGGAGAAAAAAGACTCAGAAACAATAATTGGGGAGATTCAGAAAATAGCCATCAGTTACATGAATGATTTTGTGAAAATCTTTCAAAAAGAAGCTGTTTGGCTGCCGATGCAGCCCTCAAACGCCTGTCTCGGTATGGAAATGTTTCTCCATTCTCCGGTTCCGGCTGAACGAAATTTAGTCAGGAATATCAATCCGGATAATACTGCAGCCTCCGGGCTGAGAAGTTTTGATTGTTTTCATTTCTGGCAGCGACTTCGTTTGGATTATTGGGCTGCAAACCACCATTTCGGGAAGATAGGGCGTTATATGATTATGTTTTTCTTTCTGCTGGCAACAGATCGGCAGGATCTTCATAAAGCTATTGCCAAGCGAGTCCCTTATAAGCTGAGAAAGAAATATGAGAAATAGCAGTATGAAAGTGCCCACGGAGATAAAACCGGCAGTCTCGGTTATTATACCAACCTATAATCGGGAAGGCACATTGCTTAGAGCTGTTAATAGCGTCCTCTCTCAGTCTTTCACAGATCTTGAATTAATTGTAGTGGATGATGGCTC
>CADBNA010000056.1 GCA_902795835.1 uncultured Lachnospiraceae bacterium
CCGGAGTGGCGGAATTGGCAGACGCCCGGGACTTAAAATCCCGTGGGTAGTGATACCCGTGCCGGTTCGACCCCGGTCTCCGGCAGCAGAAAATGACTCGCAAGAGTCATTTTTTTTGTTCATTTGGGTTTATTCACAACAGAATGAAGCAGATGTAATTTAAGAAAAACATATGTTCATTCTGCCTGATGAGAGTACAATTAAACAGGAAACCACACAGGGAACTGCACAAGAAATCTTACAAAAGACCGCACAGAAGACATCAGCGGATATCAGCAGAAATCAACAGAAGGGAGGCGGAGACAATCGAACAGATCATCATTCATGTAGATATGGACGCGTTCTATGCCTCCGTCGAGGTCAGGGACGATCCTTCCCTGAAAGGCAAGCCGCTCATTATCGGCTCCCTTCCCCATGAGCGCGGCGTCGTTGCGACTGCCAGTTATGAAGCACGGAAATACGGCGTCCATTCCGCTATGAATATCAAAGACGCTTACCGCCTGTGTCCGAACGGCATCTACATGCATCCGGATTTTTACAAGTATAGGGCGGTCTCAAACCAGCTGCATGAAATCTGGAACACCTATGCTTCCGCGTCTGAGTATATCGCGCTGGATGAGGCTTATCTGGACGTGACCGCGCAGGCGGAAACCTTCGAAGGAGCCCGTGCCATCGCGCAGACGATCAAGCGCAGGACCCGCGAAGAACTGGGCTTAAGCTGCTCGGTGGGCGTCGCCTATTCCAAAACGGCTGCCAAGACCGCCAGTGAGGAAAAGAAACCCGACGGCTACTTCGAGATCCCGACGCCGGAAGCATTTGTAGATCTGATCATCGACCGGGATGTCAGAGTTCTTTATACGGTCGGCGCCAAAACCGCGGAAAAGTTGTATGCCGCCGGGATCCGCACCGTCCGCGATATCCGGGAAAAGCCGGAGCTGGTCGTCCGTCTCTTCGGAAAACAGGGACAGTGGATCGTGCAGATCGCCCGGGGAATCGATGACCGCAGGGTGACTCCTTACAGACCGGAGGATGCCAAATCCATCAGCCGGGAACTTACATTCCAGGAGGACGTCGGGAGCTATGAGTTCCTGCAGGACGTCCTGTTCCTGATCGCACTGAATGTCGAAAACCGCGCGGAGCGGGTCGGGCTCTACGGCAGCGGCATTTCCCTCAAAATCACCTATGCGGACATGAAGGGCATCACGCGTTCGAAAATGATCCCGTTCCCGAGCCGGGACGCAATGAAGATTTATCAGGAGGCGCTGCAAATGCTGGAGCAGGTCGATCATCGCCCCGTCCGCCTGATCGGTGCCGGCCTCTACCAGCTGCAGGGGGATGAAGGCCGACAGCTGGACTTTATGGACCTGCTGGAGGAAAACGGGAACGGCGGCAAGGCACAAGGCAGACTCCTGGAGCTGCGGCGGCTCGGACAAAAGTATGGCTTGGATTTTGAAGGGAATGTCTCCCGGCTCTACCACATGGAGACACTCCACAAAACAGTGGAGTATATGAGAAAACACCGATAATTACATTGAAAACATCGATCATTACATTTCCCGGTCGGGATGATCATGCCGGATCCGTAAGGCATGGATCCCGATCTTTTTTTGTCATTTTTTGTATTCATCAAGTGTCATTGACAAAAAGCAGAGTCATCTTCAAAAACACTCCAGAATACGAAATAATAGACTTGAAGAAGCAAATACGTCCTGTCCGCATACGGCGGGCCTGTTTGTGTATGCCGGGGTTTTCACTTTCGGAGGAAAAAGGACGAAAAAACACCGGTTTGTGGAGGAATAACATGAAAAACTTGCTCGGAATATGGAGAAAAGCTCTTGCGGTGACGATCAGCGTGCTGCTGGTCACGACATCTGTCAACATCCCGGGCCTGGTGCTCGGCGTTGAGGCAGCCCAGGAAAATCTGGTCAAAAAGACAGTCGTGACAGCCTTTGAGATGCTGGAGGAGGAGGTCTCGGAGCAGACCGTGACAGCCGGAGCATCCAAAAAGGATATAAAATTTCCAGAATCTGTCAGAATCCAGGGAAAAGTTGTCACGCTCAGCGAGGCGGAAGAATACGACCCGGACGAGGTGCTTTCGGGAAATGAAGACGCCGGGTGGCAGACCGCGACCCCGTCCGACCTGACAGATGTGGAGGCGGGCGGAGCCTGGAAGACAGCCCGGGTCAGCAGGTGGGAAGTGGACCCGAACGAGAGCACGAGCGGGGAATTCAGAGCCGAAAACGTCGGAGACATTTTCAGCTTTATTCCTGTGCTTTCAGACAAATATATCGTGGATGAGGAGCTGGAACTTCCGGTGATCCGCGTGACAGTCACGGAGGATGACGCGGACAATGGCACCGGGAGCGAAGAAGTACAGGACGGTACAGAAGACGCGGCAAATGCTGACGGCACGGATGCAGGCCTGTCTGATCCGCTTGCGGAAAATGTCGTCGTATCAGAGGCACTTGACAAGAGCCTGCTGAAGGCAGCAGGCGTGAAGACGGCTACCCCGTCCGACCTGGAAAAGGAATCGGTCGTAAAGATCCTGGACATGCCGGCATTTGCAGCGAGCAAAGTGGTGGACGGAGTCCGAATCACCGTGACGGCGGAAGAAGGGACCTTCCCGGAGGGCGCCGTGCTTGTGGCGGAGAAAGTGCCGACCGCAAAAGAACGTGAGGCGGAAGCCGCAGTCGCGGAGCAGAGGGATGAGAATCAGAATGTAGCGGCCTCCTATACCTTTGATATTCGTGTGGAAGATAAAGAAGGCAATGAACTCCAGCCTGCAGAGGGCCAAAGCGTGCAGGTTTCGTTCTCGACGGCGGAGATCGCAGACGGGAACCTGGAAACAAATGTTTATCATATCACGGAAGAAGGCGGAAGTGCCTCTGCTGACAGTGAGGAGGCAGTCGTCTCCGAGGCAGGGGAGACAGCAGAAGCCGGAAACGAAAATGAAAATGCCGGCGGGACTGACGATACAGATGCGTCTGCCGGCACGTTGACTGCGGAAAAACTGGAAGTCACTGTAGACGAGAGCATGGAAACGGCGGTCGCTGAGACCGACGGCTTCTCGCTTTATACAGTAGAATTCACCTATAACAGCCTGCAGTATGTGATGCCGGGCAGCACAGAAGTGCGGCTTGCGGAGATCCTTGCAGTGGTCGGCCTGAACGGCGAAGCATCCGCAGTCGAGGTGAGCAATGCATCACTGTTCTCCGCATCCAACAGAAGCGGGGAATGGGTGATCACTTCTCATGAGCCTTTCAGTTCCACGGAGTGGATGAAGGTCACTATAAACAGCATTGTCTATGAGATCGCGGTGACGGA
>CADBNA010000057.1 GCA_902795835.1 uncultured Lachnospiraceae bacterium
GGACAGAAAAAACCCGGCCTGGTATTCCGGGATCAGGATGAACTGCCGACCTCCAGCGATCTTTCCGCCGGTATACAGGACGCGCTGAATCATTCAGAATTCCTGATCGTGATCTGTTCACCGTCAACGCCTTCTTCCCACTGGGTCCTGCAGGAAATCGAATGCTTTCTGGAACATCATGACAGGAACCACATCCTGACCGTATTGGCAGACGGCCGGCCGGAGGAATCATTTCCTGCTCTGCTCACGGAAATCACTGACCCGGCTGCAGGGGTGACGAAAGAGATAGAACCTCTTGCCGCCAATATGGTTGCAGATTCCGAATTCAGGAGAAACAGGCTGTTCCGGACGGAAAGCCTGCGGATTCTTGCCGCGCTGATCGGCTGCTCCTACGATGAACTGTATCACAGGGAGCAGCGCTATAAGACCAGGAGACTGATGACGGCTGCCGGGGTTCTTCTGACGTTCGCAGCAATATTTGTCGGCATTCTGCTGAACCGGAATGCGGTTATACGTGACAATTACCTGCAGGCTCTGCGGAACCAGTCGGTTTACCTGGCGAAGGAATCTCTGGATCTTGAGGAATCGGGAGACAGGCTCGGTGCAATTGCGCTGGCGATGGAAGCGCTGCCGTCCGGGGATCGTGAACGTCCTCTGGTCTCAAAAGCAGAGTTCGCACTGGGTGTGGCTGCACATGCCTATCTGTCTCCCGGGAACGCCGCCGGACTGACCGGCAGCGGGATCCTGCATCATTCCACTTCGGTAAGCAGTTTCCTGCAGAACAAATCGGGAGACACGCTCTGTACGCTGGTAAAGGACAATGTCGTGGTCTGCTGGGATCCATTCACCCTGCGGAAGAAATGGGAAGTGGATCTGGGCAGGAACTATATGAACGGGGATATCGGGTGTGCCGGCTTTTTGAATGACAGGGACCCGGTGTACTGGACATCTGCCTTCATCTGCTGCTATGACGGCGAGACCGGTGAGACGAAATGGAAGAAGAGAAAAGAAGAACTCTTAGGGGACACGTCTTATTCCAACAATATTTATAAAAGCGGTTTTGTCGGGGAAGGAAAAGAAATACTTGTCACCGGCAGTGAAGGCGCTGCCCTGCTGGATGCCGCCACAGGTGAAAAACACACGTATTTTGACTGGCCGGAACTTCTGGTCAATGGAGAAGAAGCCTCCTATTCCGTATTGTCTGCCCTGACAGACAGCCAGTCCTATTTAGTGGCAATACAGTTCTCTACCGGTGCCTATCCGGACGAGCTCAGGGGTCTCGCTGTCATAGATGCTGCCGAGGGGAAGATAAGGGCGCGGACAGGAGCCATGCCGGACACAGATCTGTATTTTCCCTATAAGTATGTGTTCCCGGACGAAGATCACGTAATTTTTGTCACTTCTGACCTGTCAGGTGGCAGCGCCTATACCATGATGGGATCTTTTAATGCCCAGTTGTACAGTTCGAATATCCTTCACTGCCTGGATCTGAATACGGGGGAGATCGCCTGGACTTCCGAACACAGGTCCAGCATCACGGGCGCCAACGATATTCTCCTGCTGAATGACACCATTATGGACAGGCAGATTCTGGCCTACGCATACAGCAACCATCTGGATATAGTTGACCCGGCCGACGGAAAGGTCCTGAGCGCGGCGGAATATCCTTCCCGCATCATCAGCCTGGATGCTGTCGGCAACCGCCTTGTATGCGTGACGGAGGATGGTCTGCAGGGATATCTGGAACCGGAAAATCCGGATCAGTGGTATTCCACAAGTAATTTTACCGACAGAATCCTGCAGGCGGAATCCCGCAAAGGCAGTGTCTGGCTGGTTTCGCAAAACAATCCGGAGGACCTGGTCCATTACAGTCCCAGCACACCGGATCCGGCATGGCGCGATACACCTGTGATGTGGCTCGAACCGGACACGGCGGAGGATTTCTACCCGGATGATTATTTCCTGACTGACGGCTGTTTTGCCCTTTTGGATGACTATCGTCTTCTTGTCTCGGACGGAACGCCGGAGGGCCCGATAAAGGAACTGGAGCTGCCGCATGGGGAAACTTCCTATCCCCGGACGAAATACTATATGGGAAACCTGCATGACGGCATGTTCAGCATGTTCTGCAGCGGGGAGGAGGGAATCGGCATCATACATGTCGACATGGCATCTTACCGGTATGCCCGGGTTCTCTGGGAGCAGAAAGACCTCCGGATCGTGTCCATGCACTGCTCGGATACCGGCAGTGAATACTTCGCCGTCTGCTGCCAGGATGAAGGAGATGAGGAAAATCCGGTCCGGACGATATCCCTGTGCGTGCTGGATGACGAGTTGAAGATCCGCAAGCAGGCCACCATCGGCAGTTTTAAGGGTCTGACAGCAGCCCAGAGCTTTTTGCAGGATGACCGTTATGTCTATATCTTCCTGCCGGAAGTGCCCTGCACATACTGCATCGATGTCCAGAAGGACAGAGTCAGCGTCTGTCACGAGGAGATAAGCGAAGCGTTTGCGCGTATTCTGGAAGAGGGGACATCAGAGGATTTTCAGAAACAGGTCTGTTTTTGCCCCGGCACCCGTAAACTGGCGGCAGAGACGGCGCCCGGCGCAGTGGATATTCTGGATGCGGATAGGGGAAAGCTTTTCACGATCCAGGCAGATATGACAGATGTCCTGAGTATGATGTTTTCGCCGGATGGCAAATATCTTCTAACCCTGGACACAGGCGGGTATATGAGCAGGTTCAGAACGGACAGCGGTACGCTTGCCGGCCGCACGGAAATCTGGTTTTCCGGTACGCTCAGCCCTTACAGAGAATACTGCTGGCAGTTTACAGACAGAGGCTTCCTTGTCCTGACCGCTGACAACTGCGCGAACCTGATCAGCCTGCAGGACTGGGGCGTGTATGCGTACGTGCTGAACTGTTACGGATACGAAGAAACCGCGGACTTCTTTCCCTGCTTTTCCTATATTTCCGGCAGCCGCATGTTCGGCGGTTTTATGAGACATACAACCGAAGATCTGCTGGAATATGGAGAATCCCTGCTGAACGGATGGGAACTCAGCCCTTCCCAGAGGGAACAGTATGGTCTGGAAAATGAGGATGGTCCGGAGTGAGCAGGATGGGGCGGACTGAAACATGCCGGGCCGTGATGATTTGCGGGAGAGCTGCAAAAAAGGCTTTACTCGGTGAGTTTTTATGATATAATACGCTTGTATCGCGTCAATGCGGCGCGGCACAGGGGATTGGTCAAATGGTATGATAGGGGTCTCCAAAACCTTTGGTGGGAGTTCGATTCTCTCATCCCCTGTTGAA
>CADBNA010000058.1 GCA_902795835.1 uncultured Lachnospiraceae bacterium
ACTATGGAAGACCGGAATGTGACAATCACTGAAAGGCGCCGGCAGACGCGGAACAAGATGTATCGGTATATTTATAATTCAGAGAGTCCTGTCAGCAAACAGCAGCTGGCGAGCGCAATGGGATACAGCCTGCCGACCGTTCATCAGAACATAGCAGAACTGCTGTCGGCGGGCCTGATCCGGCCCGGAGAAATCCAGAAGTCCACAGGGGGCAGGCCTGCAGTCGGCTATTCCGTAGAAGACAGGATCCGCTACTCGGTCGGCATCAGCGTATCATCCGCAAATCTCAGGATACTGGTGACCGATATTCTGCAGAACGAGCTGGCCTATAAAAATGTAAAAATCAGGACTTTTGAAGAAAACCGGATCGGCAGACAGATTGCAGACGAGCTGGAGACGTTTCTGGAGGAACAGAAGATACCCGCGGATAAAATCCTCGGCGTCGGACTGACTTTCCCCGGGGTAATTGACCGGGAAAGGGATACCATTGTATTGTCACCTACGCTGCGGATGAAGAATATTTCTCTTTCAGCCGTGCGGGAGCCGATTCCGTTTCCGGTGTTTATCGAAAATGACAGCACCAGCGGCGGCGAAGCCGAGTGGCTCGGTCTCTCACAGGAAGAACGTTCGGAAGATTTTGTGTACCTGTTTCTGGAAAACGGCATCGGCGGGGCGGTCTTCATCAACGGAAGGCCTTTCCTGGGAAGCGGCGGAAGAAGCGGGGAATTCGGGCATATGTGCCTGCAGCCGGACGGACGTCTCTGCAATTGCGGAAAAAACGGCTGTCTGGAAGCTTACTGCAGCGCTTACCGGTTTACCAGAGATCTCGGAATTACAACGGAAGAGTTCTTTACGGGCCTTGAAGAAGGCAGCACAGAGTACAGAGCCCTCTGGGAGGAAGTGCTTGATTATCTGGCAATTGCGGTCAACAACCTGCGCATGGCTTTTGACTGCAACGTAATACTCGGAGGCTTTGTGTCAGGATATATCGAACCGTATCTGACGGTTCTCCGTGAAAAGGCGGCCGCCCTGAATCCGTTTGAGACAGACGGCAGCTATATCCGGCTCGGCCATTATCCGACGAAGGCCGGAATGATGGGCGTTGCCTGGCATTTTACAAAGCAGTTTATCGACGAGATCTGATTCAGAAAGGCAGGAATAAATCGTGGTTGAAAAGCAATTCAGTCAGGGTGACATTATCATACGCGAAGGCGATTATGGAGACAGTATTTTTCAGATACTCAGCGGGTCCGCAGCCGTGCTGTCCGCCGAGGGAACCCCTGATGAAAAATTACTTTCGGTTCTCCATGAGGGAGAATGGTTTGGGGAGATGGCTGTTCTGGAGGGCTATGCCCGCAGCGCGACGATAAAAGCGATGGAAGACGGCACGTCCGTCAATGAGATTCAGGCCTCAGAACTGAGCGCCTATTTTAAGGAACAGCCGGAGAAAATCATGGCCCTGATGAATCATCTCGGCAGGCAGATCCGTCAGCAGACCAGAGACTATGAGGAAGTAAACAGAATTCTGGATGAGATCGGCTGCGGAGAGCACAGAGATCAGAGCGAAGGCTTCCGGGAAAGAATCCGGAAATTCCTGGGGGATGCCGACCGCAGCATCATGAAACCGGCCAGCGAGAAAACCCTTCAGATGATTTACGAAGGCCATGCATCCGGTTATGCGAAGCGCGTCAACACCTTCCCGAAGGGGACCGTCATTTTCAGAGAGGGCGATGAGGCGAACTGTATGTTCGACATTCACTGGGGCAGAGTAGGCATTTACAGCGGCTATGGCACAGCTGAACAGAAGCTGCTTACGGAGCTGAATGTGAACTCGTTCTTTGGCGAAATGGGCATGATCGGCAATGAGCCGCGCAGCGCCACGGCCGTGACGCTTGAAGACGATACCACACTGGAGACGATCTACCCGGAGGATCTGGAGGATCTGTTCCGGAAGAATCCCCCGAAGGTGGAAATGATTCTCCGCCACATGTCTTTCCGGCTCAGAAGGCTTACCGTGGATTATCTTGCCGCGTGCCGGAAGCTTGCCGGGGAGACCGCCGGGAAGTAAGAAATGATTTGTCAGA
>CADBNA010000059.1 GCA_902795835.1 uncultured Lachnospiraceae bacterium
AAAAGCAGTTGACCTTACTCTCCGCAGAGAACTATAATCAACAGTGGGCAGGAGAATGATCTGCCTGAAGAATTATACACAGAAGGAGATGGCCCCCTCCTCTGCAGGTGGGGGAAATATCAATTGTTCTCAGGAGGTGTCCCATCTCCTCCTGAGTATGCCTCCGGCGGACCGCAGACGCGCGCATAGGAAGGTGCTTCGCACCGCGCGCGTCGCGGACAAGATCGCCGAGGCGATCTTGAAACGGGAGGGAATCTGCCATGAGAAAAGAGACGAAATGCATCCACGCCGGCTATACGCCTAAAAACGGGGAGCCGCGGATGATCCCGATCATCCAGAGCACCACGTTTAAATATGACTCCAGTGAGGACATGGGAAAACTGTTTGACCTGGAGGCAGAAGGGTACTTTTACACCAGACTTCAGAATCCGACAAATGACATGGTAGCTGCAAAGATAGCGGCACTGGAAGGAGGGACAGCCGCCATGCTGACCTCTTCAGGACAGGCGGCTACTTTTTATTCGGTTTTTAATCTGGCCGGCGCCGGGGATCACGTGGTGGCTTCTTCAACTATCTATGGCGGGAGCTTTAATCTGTTTCATGTGACGATGCGCAGGATGGGAATTGACTTTACTTTTGTGGATCCGGACTGCAGCGATGAGGAGCTTGAGGCAGCCTTTCAGCCAAACACAAAGGCTGTTTTCGGTGAAACGATCGCGAATCCGGCCCTGATTGTGCTGGATATTGGGAGATTTGCAGAGGCTGCGCATGCGCATGGCGTCCCGCTGATTATTGACAATACCTTCGCCACGCCGATCAACTGCCGGCCCTTTGAGTGGGGGGCTGACATCGTGACGCATTCCACTACGAAATATATGGATGGCCATGACGCCACCGTCGGCGGCGCGATCGTGGATTCGGGAAATTTTGACTGGATGGCGCACGCGGACAAGTTCCCCGGGCTGACCACGCCGGATGACTCCTATCACGGGATTACCTATGCGGAAAAATTCGGCAATGCCGGTGCCTTTATCACAAAAGCGACGGCACAGCTGATGAGGGATCTGGGCTCCATTCCCTCACCGATGAATGCCTATCTCCTGAATCTGGGTCTGGAAAGCCTGGCTGTCCGCATGGAGCGGCACTGCTCCAATGCGCAGAAAGTGGCAGAATTCCTGGAAGGACATGAGAAGGTCGCCTGGGTCAACTATCCCGGCCTGCCCGGAAACAAATATTATGAGAGAGCAAAGAAGTATATGCCTGACGGCACCTGCGGCGTAATTTCTTTCGGCGTAAAAGGCGGCAGGGCAGCGGCGGAAGTTTTTATGAAACAGCTGAAAATTGCCATCATAGCGACACATGTTGCTGACGCCCATACCTGTATCCTGCACCCGGCCAATTCCACGCACCGGCAGATGACGGATGAAGAACTGATTGCCGGCGGCGTTGGTCCGGACCTGGTCAGGCTGTCGGTCGGCATAGAAAATGCAGCGGATATTATAGAGGATCTGGAGCAGGCACTTGCCTGTATTTAACAGACAGCGGCAAAAAGAGCGTGGCTGCCGCAGTAAGCATCTCTCCGGACAGGGATTTGCTTAGTGCGGCAGCCTTTAGACAGACAGGTCAGGTAAACAGAGGGGTACTGAAGTAGCGCTCGCCGGTATCCGGCAGGATTGTGACAACTGTTTTTCCGGGCCCCAGCGATCTGGCCATACGCAGCGCCGCACAGACATTGGTGCCGCTGGATATGCCGCAGAGGATCCCTTCCTTCATGGTCAGGGCACGGGTGACCTCCATGGCCTCTTCATCGCGCACAATCATGATTTCACTGAAGATCTGTCTGTCGAGTATCGCAGGGATGACGCCGTCCCCGATACCCATCTGCAGATGCGTTCCAATACTTCCGCCGGAAAGGATGGCTGCATTTTCGGGTTCGACAGCTGCAATACGGATATGCGGATTCGCCTCTTTCAGTACGGTTCCGATTCCGGTGATGGTTCCTCCCGTGCCGATGCCGGAGCAGAACCCGTCAACAGGAACGCCTGCCTGTTCCAGGATTTCCTTTCCGGTGTATTTCAGGTGGGCCCGGACATTATCGAAATTTTCGAACTGGTTCGGCATGAATACTTTCGGATTTTCCGACTGCATTTTTTCGGCCAGAGAAATGCAGTCTTCGATGCACTTTCCGATATTGCCGTCATCATGAACAAGAATCAGCTCGGCACCGTACTGCGCGATCAGCAGCCGCCGTTCTTCGCTGACGGAATCCGGCATGATGATAATCACGTGGTAGCCTTTCACGGCGCCGACAAGCGCCAGGCCGATTCCCTGATTGCCGCTCGTCGGTTCGACGATAATGGAATCCGGCTGTAAATCGCCGCGTTCCTCTGCTTCCTCAATCATATTGAGGGCTGTGCGCGTCTTGATGGACCCGCCGATATTGAGTCCCTCATATTTGACCAGAACCTGCGCATCATCCGGTCCGGTCAGGTGATTAAGCCGGATCAGAGGCGTCCGGCCAACGGCTTCCAGAATATTGTTATAGATCATTTTTACAGAGTTCCTTTCAGATTTCCGCCATGACAGCTGACGCTGCCGCGGATCATGTTCCGGCATCATCCGGTCTGCAGGGATTAAGTATACCTGTTTTCCCCCGGAAATGCCAGAAGAAGATGTAAATTTGAAGAAGAGCGGGAACTGTGGTAAGATAAACACAATTTGGAACTGATAAATACTGCACCCAATCCGCGGAAAGGAACCGAGATATGGGAACTGATAAAAAAAACCACAGCAACTGGAACTACAACAAAGAAAACGATGAATATGATGACGACTCTTTAAATGAAGACTTTGAAGACGGATATGAAGATTATCCGGATCAAGGCCGCAGACGGGGATCGGCCGGAACAAAGATTCTGGTTGTGGCCGTCGCGGCAGTGCTTGTACTGGTGGCCGTGGGCGGTTACCGCCTGATGAACCGGATTCTGTCGCCTGACACCTCTGGCGGAACGGCACAGCAGGAAGCGCAGTATTCTGCAGTAAGTGAGGCTGAAATGACCTCCGCGGATTCGGATGCAGAAGATACGGCAGCGTCAGCGGAAGCCGCCGTCTCTTCGGATTCTGTGCCGGCGGGAGATGATGAGTCCGCAGATTCGGAACCGACAGCTGAGACAGCATCAGCTGGAACGGAAGAGACAGAACAGACTATATCTGCAGAGCAGGATGCAGACGCGGCATCGCAGGCGGAATCTGCAGATGCGGAGTCAAAGTCAGAGTCAGCGGATGC
>CADBNA010000060.1 GCA_902795835.1 uncultured Lachnospiraceae bacterium
CATTCACGTTCAATCAGAAAAGAGCAGACGCGGTTACAATCTGATTTATGAAGGTATCTACGCCTATGACTGTACATGACAGAAATGAAATTGCATCTCTCGCGGCGGAAGCCGGTGCCGGCAATCCGGAAGCATACGCTGCTCTGTACAGGAGGACAGTGTCATTCCTCCGGAGCATCTGTGCCCGCTATTTTCAGAATGCCCACGATATTGATGACGCACTGCAGGAAACCTATGTGCGGATCTTTCGCGGCCTGTCTTCTCTGGAAGCTCCCGATGCTTTTCTCTCCTGGAGCCGGACAGTTGCACAGAATACCTGCCTGAACATCCTCCGCAGCCACAATATGCTGCAGGCCCGTGAAGTCCTGACCGGACTTGGGACAGAGGAACGGGAAACGGGTCTGGATGATATCCCTGCTGCAGAATACCGGAAGGAGTGGAATCCCGAAGCTGCCGCAGAAAATCAGATGACAGCCGGCATACTGCTGGACATACTGAACTCCCTTACCGACGGACAGCGCAGCTGCATCCTGCTCTGGGCTGAAGGGTACACCTACCAGGCCATTGCGCAGAAAATCGGCCTTCCTCTGGGCACTGTCAGGAGCACCATTCACTACACAAGGAAAAAAATAACCGGCATTATACTCAAAATGGAGAAAGAGCAGCACATCCGGCTGCATGGCATGGTCCCCATTCCCTATTTTCTGTGGCTGCTTGCACAGCAGGATGGCATGGGAGCAGGAACTTCACCTGCTTCTTTGGCGGATTCTTCTCCGATACCCGGGCAGGCAGATCTCGCCGGCTTTTCTGCTGTCATGCTTCGGCTTGAAGGATCCGCTTCCGCCGCATCTCCTGTTGCCGGAGCCGCACTGTCTGCTTCCGGGCGGGCCGGAAAACGATCTCCGGGTGCTGTCCTTGCCGCCGGAATTCTGCTGACTGCTCTGCTTTTCCCGGCTGCAAGAGTTCTTCTATCCGATCCCTCCACCCGCTATGTGCCTTATGATTCTTCCGTAACAGACGCCTCTGTCAGGTCTTTCCGGACATCCGGAATGACCGCAGGCAGCAAAAAAAGCCTGTCAGGTCCGAACACCGGCTTCAGCACCGGATCCGGCAAAAGCGGACGGCTTCAGCCCGGAAGCACAGCCGCAGGCGCTGAAATAACGGTTCACCGTGGCGGAACCGGGGCGGGAGGGCACACAACAGGCCTCGCAGACTTTCATTTTGAGCGGCATACAGATACTGCCGTTCACCCGGAGAAGATGCCCGGGGCAATTCTTCATCAGGAAGCCGACGATATCGGATCACATTTTGCTGACGCACATGATCCCGGAACAGAATCTCATCAGACGATCTCCCTGTCCGCTTCAAAAATACGCTCTGAAGAACAGCCGGCAGAGCCGGCGCCTGACGCGGCGCCCGGTGTCTCTGCTCCGCCTGACCGCCAGGATAACCAGCCTGCCGGCCTTAATCCGGAATCTCTTCCCGATTCCATTCCCGAGACAGAAACAGAGACAAAGTCGGAGATTTATGCAGCTGACGATATACAGGCTCAGGAAAAAACACCCGGTGAAGGAGAGATCTCTTCCGGAACATATACGGAAGAAGACCCAGATCGGGCAGATCAGACAACGGCCGTCCGGGAGACTCCCGTACCGGGCAGGGCTGCTGAGAATATGGGGGATTCTGAAGACCGGACAGCTGTGCCGGAAAGTATTCCTGAAGAAAATGACGGAACAGATGCTGCTGCAGAACCTGTTCCCACAGCAGAACCCGAACCGGAGCCTGAGGAACCGCCTGTTCCGGAACCCGAAGCGGAACCGGTCTTTGAACCCGAGGCGGAACCGGTCTCCGAACCCGGGAATGAACAGGTGCCTGAAGACATTCCCATACAGTGGTTTCAGTTTCTCAACGCCCCCTATGAGATCATGGCACTGGAAGCATATGAACCGATGCAGCTCCTCTATGAAGTATATCCGCCGGATGCCACAGAAAAGATTCAGTGGAATACGACCCGCGATGATATAACTGTGGATGAAAACGGCGTCATCCTTTTTCAGCCGGAATACCTCGAAGAAGGCGGATTCGGCATGGCAGGCGTCACCGCCACAATTTCTGGCAGCACAATTACAGGCGGTCCGTGGTTCAAGCTGACCTACAACAGCAGCACCGATACCTCCGGCGTCTGCGGGGACAATGTGTATTGGTATATCGACGGAAATACTCTGGTCATATACGGTTCCGGTCCCATGTACGACTTCAACACCCGCGGACCGGAATGGGGTGTTCCTACCCAGCAGGTGCCATGGGTCCGCTATATCGACCAGATCACCGCTGTCGAAATACAGGAGGGCGTTACCGTCATCGGCAGTCTGGCCTTTGAATTGTTAGAAAAAACAACGGGCGCTGTCGTTATACCGGAAGGGGTTGAATGTATGGAAGGATGGGCTTTTTCCCTGACAAATGTCTCTGCCTTCTATCTCCCCCGGAGCCTGCAGACGCTCTATGCAGGGGCACTGGTCTGCCGTTATCCGCCAGATGTCATCTATGCGGGCACGGAGGAAGAATGGAACATGATCGCAATCGAAGACCCGGAGAGTTTTTATACCACCATCAATTCTCTGACATTCAGCGGCTGAAGCCGAAGCAGACTCCTGCTCCGCCAGCTGCCGCAATTGACAGGTGCCGGGCCCTACATTATAATGTTGGATAACTGCTCCGCTGCAGGGTCATTCCGGCAGTCAGAGCGGCTGCAATATCACTGACAGATTTCAGGAAAGGACGAAAAGACTATGGCAAAATATGAATGCGATCCCTGTGGATATGTGTACGATCCCGCTGCCGGCGATCCCGATAACGGCATTGCTCCCGGCACGGCTTTTGAAGACCTTCCGGATGACTGGGTATGCCCGATCTGCGGCGCTGAGAAGAGCGAGTTCAAGCCTGCCTGAGGCTTTCCCCGGCAATGTTCCCGGAAATCAAATACTTTCCAGGAAGTGAACTGAAACGGGATGCCGCACAAAAAGCGCCGCGGTGCATATATCTTCTGAAGGAAACCTTCGCAGACGCCGGTACTTAGTGAAAACAAGTGCGTAAGCACGAAGTTTGAGCTTAGTACCGCTGCGTCGAGAA
>CADBNA010000061.1 GCA_902795835.1 uncultured Lachnospiraceae bacterium
AAATTCAGGAATGATTCCTTCTTCGGCAGAAACGTCAAAACTGATCTCACTGCCTCCCAGACCGTACTTTTCATTGGTGAGCAGGTCGTCCAGAGGTACGACGACATGTTCTCCCGTCATGTAGGTTGCGATATGGTCGGGATAGGTAATGCACACATTTGGCGTCGTATCTGTGGCTATATTTGTGATGACGTCATTGTAGATTTTGCCGTAGTCCGTGTACAGGCGCAGATTTACGGTGACATTCGGATACAGCTTTTCAAAGTCGGCAATCGCCTGCTCATAGATCTTCGTCTGGGTGCGGTTGGTGTCATTTTTCGCCCAGAAGGTGATCTCATACTGCCTGCTCTCGTCAAAGGCATCCGGAACGGCAAAGGCCGTTGTGTCCCTTTTTCCGTGACAGGCGGCCAGCAGGATGGATGCCGGCAGCAGAAGCGCCAGAAGCAGGGCCGTCCGGCGAAGATAACCGATCAAAGATATACCGTTTGGTCTCATCCCTTCGTCCCTCCTCTTGACACGCCGGCCATGATTTTTCTGCGGAAAATCAGGAACAGAATAATCAGCGGCACGGAAATGACGACCACCGCCGCCATCATCGCGGGAATGTTTTCCCTTCCAAAGCCGTTTTCGCGGATTTCCTGTATGCCGTTTGAAACCAGAAAATATGCCTGGTCATCTGTGATCAGCCTGGGCCAGACATAGGCATTCCAGCACTCTATGACCTTCAGGATCGTGATCGTGATGATCGTGGGCCGGCAGATCGGAATCATAACCCGGACCAGATACTTCAGATCCGAAGTCCCGTCTACTTTGGCGGCCTTGTACAGTTCATCCGGCACCTGTTCAAAATTTTCCTTCAGCAGGTAGATATAGAATACAGATGTCACAGAAGGCAGGATCAGGCCGAGGAACGTATTCCGCATGCCCCAGTTTGTAATGGTGACAAAGTTGGTGATGATCACCAGCTCATTGGGAATCATCATCAGCGCAAGAAACAGGGTAAATGTCAGTCTCCGTCCCCGGAAATCCAGCCTCGCAAAGGCATAGGCCGCCAGGGTGATGACCACCAGCATAATGGCCGTTGTTGCGGCCGTAAATATCATCGTGTTCAGGAAATACCCCCAAAGAGGCACTTCTGTAAACGCATCATGATAATTCTGCAGCGTCGGAGACAGCGTATAAAACTTCGGAACATACTCGGAATTATACGCACTGTAGCTCTTCAGAGAAGACAGAACCATCCAGTAGAAGGGAAACAGGACGATCAGCGCCCAGAATGCCAGCAGAATATAGGTAAGTGTCAGGCGGGTCTTCTCTCTGCGTCTGGCCTGCTTTTCGATTTTTTCATATGTATTTTGCCCCATAACACCCTCCGTCAGGAATAGTAAACGTGCCTGCGGCTGACCAGCAGGTTGATGCAGGTGATCGTCAGCACAACGGCAAACAGGATCAGGGCCGCCGCTGATGCGTAGGAAGGATATCCGCCGCTGTCACCGTAGAGCATGTCATAGACATAGCCTACAATGGTGTTCATGCCGGCCGCGTTCAGATTTGTCCCGAAAATTGCCACTTCGTCACTGTAAGCCTTGAATGCGCCGATAAAACCGGTAATGACCAGATAAAAGATCATCGGCGAGATCATGGGCAGCGTGATGCGGGTAAAGATGCGCAGCCGGGACGTTCCGTCTACACGCGCCGCCTTGTAATAGTCCGGATTGACAGACGCCAGGGCGCTGGTAAGAATCAGAATCTTAAACGGCAGAACTACCCAGACGGTATAAAAACACATGACGAACATTTTTGCCCAGTACGGGCCGTCAATAAAATCAACCTGGCTTCCGCCGAAAAACCCGATGAGCATATTGACAAGGCCTTCCGAATAGGGTGTTTTCCGGAACAGAATCATGAATACCAGGCCTACAGCAAGCGTATTCGTCACATACGGAAGGAAAAAAACCGTCTGGAAAAATTCTTTCAGCCGCTGTATGGAATTAAGTCCCACAGAGATCAGAAGCGCAATCCCGGTAGAGAGAGGAACCGTTATGATAACCAGTATGAAGGTATTCTTCAGCGCCTGAAGAAAAAAAGGATCCCGCAGCACATAGGAGTAGTTGTAGATGCCTGTCCCGAAAAATGACTGCGACGCGGAATTATATCCTTCTTCAAAAGAATACACAAACACGTCAAAGAGGGGATAGACCATAAAAATCCCGAGAAAAACAAGTGCCGGCAGCAGATACAGCCAGGCCTTCCATTTATTCTGCCTCATAGATCCGTTCCTCCGTTTCCCTGCTGAACAGATGCACCTTGTTTCGCTTCAGGGAAAATCTTACTGTGGGGCTGCCCGTATCCACGGCGGTCTCAGCGCTGATGATGGCCCGGATCGTCTTGCCCTCGAGAGCCGGATGCGCAGCCACAACACTGGTGTCACGCCCCGTTACCTCTACCTGAACCAGCGGGCACTCCAGCGGGCCGTCTTCCGACAGGACAAATCCTTCCGGACGGACGCCCGCCCAGACTTCCTGATCCGGGATGCCTGTTACTTCCATAACCGGTACATCTCCCAGATACAGCCTGCCGCCCCCGATGCGTCCCCTGAAGACATTGATGGCCGGCGTACCCAGAAATTTTGCCACAAACAGGTTCACGGGGTCGTCATAAACCTGCTGGGGCCTGCCGATCTGCTGCACCGCGCCGGCGCACATCACGACGATAAAGTCGGAGATGCTCATCGCTTCTTCCTGGTCGTGCGTAACAAATACCGTCGTGATCCCCGTCTCTCTCTGTATGCGGCGGATCTCTTCCCTGGTCTGCAGCCGGAGACGGGCATCCAGATTGGACAGCGGCTCATCCAGAAGGAGAACCCTCGGCATCTTCACCAATGCGCGGGCTATGGCGACACGCTGCTGCTGGCCGCCGGAAAGCTCACTGGGCTTTCTGTCCATAAGCTGATCGATCTGCACGAGACGTGCCGCTTCTGTTGCCGCTTTCTGCATCTGCTCTTTTGTCATGCGGGCGGCCCCCTTCAGGTTCTCCAGCGGAAAAGTGATATTCTGCCGGACCGTCAGATGCGGGTACAGAGCATAGCTCTGGAATACCATGCCGACGCCCCGCATCTCCGGCGGAAGATCCGTCACATCATCTTCTCCAAAGAAAATGCGCCCCTCGGTGGGTTTTTCCAGACCGCAGATCATATTCAGTGTCGTGCTCTTTCCACAGCCCGACGGCCCCAGAAGGCCGATCAGCTGCCCGTCCGGGATTTCAAAGTTAAAATGGTCAACGGCAATGACTTCTTCCTTGATTTTTTTATTGCGGTTAGGGTATCGCTTGGTCAGCTGCTGTAAAACTATTTTCATAATGGTTACACTCCGGTTTGTCGGCGGGTGTTTCAACCCGCGGTTTCAATTACTGTGAAGAATATGGTGTTTTAAAAAAAAGAAACAGGCTTAATCCGCCTGTTTCTTCTGCAGTGCCAGCCATTTAAGGTAAGCATTGATAAAAGGATCCAGGTCGCCGTCCAGCACACGGTCAGCCTGTCCCCGTTCCTCATTGGTACGCAGATCTTTTACCATTGTGTAGGGCTGCAGGACATAGGAACGGATCTGGTGGCCCCATGCGATATCTGTCTTTTCACCGCGGATGCCGGCTTCCTTCTCTGCCTGCTTTTCCCTCTCCAGCTCATACAGCTCCATTTTCAGGACCTGCATCGCCTTGTCCTTGTTCTGGAACTGGGAGCGTTCGTTCTGACAGGTGACCACTATGCCTGTCGGCAGATGCGTGATCCGGATGGCAGAAGAGGTCTTGTTGATATGCTGTCCGCCGGCGCCGCTGGAACGATATGTATCAATGCGGATGTCCTCGTCCCGGATCTCGATATTGATTTCCTTGTCGATTTCCGGCATGACGTCACACTGGCAGAAGGAGGTCTGGCGTTTGGCCTGCGCATTGAACGGGCTGATCCGGACAAGGCGGTGCACGCCCTTTTCAGACTTCAGATAGCCATATGCATTCTCGCCGTTAACCTGAAACAGTACCGACTTGATGCCTGCCTCATCGCCTTCCTGATAGTCCAGAACTTCAATTTTGAAATTCTTTCTTTCCGCCCAGCGCGTATACATGCGGTACAGCATGCCGCACCAGTCCATGGCCTCTGTGCCGCCGGCACCGGACTGCAGCCGGATGATGGCGTTGCAGTTGTCGAATTCCTCTGAGAGGAGTGTTTTCATGCGGATACTGTCAAGCGTTTCAATAAATTCATCCAGCATGGCCCTGATCTCAGGCACCAGAGTTTCGTCGTCCTCCTCCTCGCCCATTTCGATCATCGTCTCGATGTCTTCCTTGGCCGTTACCAGCTTCCGGTAAACCTCCCTGTCATCCTTCAGGCTGCCGAGCTCCTTTGTCTGCTTCTGAGCCTCTTCCGGATTGTCCCAGAAGTTCGGCTCCTCCATTTTTCTTTCTAATTCTTCGATCCTCTGCTCTTTATTAGCGAGGTCAAAGTGAATCCCTCACTTCCACTAACGGCTGGTCGTAAGAACGGATTTCCTGCTTCATGTTCTGCAGTTCGACTACCAATTAGCTCACCTTCTTTCGTGATATTTTATTTTTGTACAGCCGTTCCCCGATGTTTATTCCGGCAGCGGCGGCGCGCCTTTGCGGCCATGGCACTGCTTGTACTTCTTTCCTGAGCCGCACGGGCAGGGATCGTTCGGATAGATCTTTTTCTGCTTGCGCTGCTGCGGTTTTTTCTGAAGCGTGTCGTCTTTGTTGGTTCCGGTAACCTTGGCTACCTGTTCCCGTTCGGCTTTTTCCTGTACGCGGACATGGTACAGCAGCCGGATGGTATCCTGCTGGATGGAAGCTGAGAGTTCATCGAACATGTCAAAGGCGATCATCTTGTACTCGATCTTCGGATCCCTCTGGCCGTAGGCCTGCAGGCCGATGCCCTGCCGCAGCTGCTCCATGTCGTCGATGTGGTTCATCCATTTTTCATCAATGACTTTCAGCAGTACAACCCGCTCAAGCTCCCGGATCTGCTCCTC
>CADBNA010000062.1 GCA_902795835.1 uncultured Lachnospiraceae bacterium
CATCACCTGCGAGAAGGGAATAAAAAAGGAACCAAGCACAAAGCCTGATTCCCACTCATCGTCATCATTCATTTTTTCTGTTACATCACACCATATAGGATCGCGTCCGTTGATGCTGGCCAGTACCCGGTCGCCGTCCATTTCATGGACGCAGACGCTCCCCGTATTACAGAAGGCATACACTCCGATCACATCCATAAGGCCACCTGTCCTTCCTCACGTGTATGTTTCATATCGATCAGGCGTTGGTTTCTGGATCCACGGAACCGTAGACTGATATCTTTCTCCTCCAGAAGAAACCTCCCATCCACCAGAACAGTGGTTGCAGCTAAAATCTCATCCGTAACCTCCGTATGCTTGCTACCACCCGGAAGCAAATCCTCATAGCTATATCCGGTGTACATCCAGATATCCCGGTCTGGAAGATGATCACGGACTTTTCGAATGAGACTGATCAGCCCCATCTGATTCTCTTCTTCGAAAGGCTCACCGCCAAGAATGGTGAGTCCCTTGTACCCCGGCTTCTTGAGCTCGTTAATGATTGCCGTCTCCATGAAGGACGTGTATTCCTTTCCGCTCTTAAAGTCCCAGGTCTCCGGATTAAAGCATCCCGGGCAGTGGTTCCGGCATCCGGAGACAAAGACCGTCACTCGCATGCCGTCCCCGTTCGCATGATCTGCGATCACAATATCACACACGTTCATTTTCGATTCCCTCCATCAGGCTGACCGAGGTATGCATTACGCGGTCAGCAATCTCAGCCGTGCGGCCCTGGTTGAAAAAGTTTGTACCAAGATACCCGCATACACGCCTTGCCACGTTAAGCTTCCGCTCATCCCGGTTACCGCAGTTCGGGCACTCCCAGACGAGCTTCCCGTCATCCTCCACAATCTTGATCTCGCCGTCATACCCGCAGACCTGACAGTAATCCGATTTCGTATTAAGCTCTGCATACAGGATCGTCTCGTAGATATGCTGCATAATGGAAAGCACTGCCGGGATATTATCCTGCATGTTGGGAACTTCCACATAGCTGATCGCTCCACCGGGTGAGAGTTCTTGAAACTCAGCCTCAAAGGAAAGCTTGCTGAATGCGTCGATTTCTTCTGTCACATGCACATGGTAGGAATTCGTGATATAGTTCTTATCCGTCACATGTGGAATGATCCCAAACCGGCGCTGCAGGCACTTCGCGAACTTATAGGTGGTACTCTCCATCGGTGTGCCATAGAGGGAGAAGCTGATATTTGTTTCTGCTCGCCATTTCGCGCACTTCTCATTCAGGAACCGCATGACGGCAAGACCAAATTCCTTACCTTCTATCTCTGTATGACTGCAACCCTTCATCCGCCAGACACACTCGGAAAGCCCAGCGTATCCAAGGGAGATCGTGCTGTAGTTGTTATAAAGAAGCTTATCGATGACCTCACCCTTTTGAAGCCTCGCTAATGCTCCATGCTGCCAAAGGATCGGTGCCACATCAGAAGGTGTACCCTTAAGCCTTTCATGCCTGCACATCAGCGCCTTCTTGCAGAGCTCCGTCCGCTCCTCCATCAGCTGCCAGAACTTTTCTTCATCCCCACCGCTGCTGCAGGCTGCGTCCACAAGGTTGATTGTCACCACGCCCTGATTGAATCTGCCGTAATATTTATGGCTCCCGTCCGGATTCATACCTTCAGTATCCGGTGTTAAAAATGACCGGCACCCCATGCAGGTATATACTTCACCTTTCAGGCGTTTCATTACCTTTGCACTTATATAATCCGGCACCATCCGCTTTGCCGTACACTTTGCAGCAAGCTCGGTCAGAGCATAATACTTTGTCCCGGGATACACGTTATCTTCGTCGAGCACGTAGATCAGTTTCGGAAAGGCCGGAGTAATCCATACACCGGTCTCATTCTTCACACCCTCAATCCGCTGCTTTAAGACTTCCTCAATGATCAGCGCAAGGTCGTCCCGGAGCTTACCCTCCGGCACCTCGTTCAGATACATAAACACCGTCACGAACGGAGCCTGTCCGTTGCAGGTCATGAGCGTGATGATCTGGTACTGGATCGTCTGAACACCGGACCGGATCTCCCTACGCAGCCTTTTCTCAGTGAGGTATTCAACCTCCTCATCTGACAGCTTGCAACAGACATCACCACGGATATCTTCTAGGATCTCATTGCGTATCTTCTTACGGGATACATCCACAAACGGAGCTAAGTGTGAAAGTGAAAAGCTCTGCCCGCCGTACTGGTTCGAAGCCACCTGCGCTACAATCTGCGTGGTTACGTTACAGGCCGTATAAAAACTGTGCGGCTTTTCGATCAGTGTACCGGAGATCACGGTACCGTTCTGGAGCATGTCCTCCAGATTTAAAAGGCAACAGTTATGGCTGTGCTGGATGAAGTAGTCGCTGTCATGGAAATGGATGATTCCCTCATCGTGCGCCTTCGTCACTTCCTCCGGAAGCAGGATCCGCCGCGTAATATCCCGGCTCACTTCTCCGGCGATGTAATCACGCTGGGTAGAATTGATGACGGGATTCTTATTGGCGTTCTCCTGTTTGGCCTCCTCATTATTACGTTCAATAAGGGAGAGGATTTTCCCATCGGTTGTATTCTGCCTGCGCTGCTGATCATGCTGTAGACGGTATTCGCTATAATGACGCATAAGCTTGAAGTGACCGTACCTGGCCAGTTCATCTAGCACCTTATCCTGTATTTCTTCGACATGGATTGCCCTGCCAGCTATAAAGCACTGCTTTTCGATCCGTTCTGTGATCTCATGAATATACACATCCTCCATGGCATCATCCGGCACATCCCTATTCGCCGCTTTGATGGCAGCCTCGATCTTTACTCTGTCAAATGGAACTTCGCGTCCATCACGCTTAATGATCTTCATGCGTCCTCTCCTTTCTTTTGCAGCCCTATATATCGCTTCAGGTACCAAACCGCCTTCTCTAGATCTTCGATGAGCTTATCTGGATCCTTCTTTCCGGCGCGGCAGATGTACTTCACTGCATTCCCGAGGTGATATGGGAACTGCTGGTCTTCAATAAAGTCAATTACTTCTATAGCTCCGCTGGTATAGTGACCCGGATGGTTGACCGGGTCATCGCTCATCTTTTTCGTTTCGTTCTTCATGACGCTTTCTCTCCTTCTCCGGGCATTCTTTAGGATCATAGGGACAACCATCACAGTCATCTAGGTGGCAACGTCCATCGCTGTTAATTAGAGTGACAATCCACAAGATATACACTGCGAGGATTGCAACAAGCCCAACCAATCTAAAAATGGCGATATACATCTATCCCTTCCTCCAATAATTTCACTTCCCACGGAACCTTCCGCTTCTTCCTCTTATGAAATGCCCACCGGCATTTATCAGAGCAAAACTTCTTCTTTCTGCCACGCTGCTTTTGTGTAATCGCCTCCCCACAATATGGGCAGAAGCGCTTAGCGCAGTCGCGGGCAAACTCATCAATGTTCATTTCCGGGTATTCCATCACTACCTCCTTGGGCACGAAATTCACGCGCCCCTATAAGGGCTGACACGAAATTTATGCGAAAAGAATGCAGCAAAATGGCCTCTTCCATGCTTCTTCAAGTCATGATTTCATTTTGCGAAAAGAACTGAATTCATGCGGTTTTCAGCCATTTTTCACCGGGCAGGATACTATTTTGCGACAGCACTTCAAAACGGCCAGACCCCCACCCTTGCAATTTCGCGATTTTCAACGGAAGAGGGGGCGGCGGTCTGTGGGAGTTGGTACATATAGACAGATACCCGCCCCCGGGGTTGTGTACTATTTACAACAGAAATCTTCATCAATACGTGTACACTGGTTTCGAGTCCTCTCTTCCTGTCTTCTGATCGTGATGCTTCTTACAAAGCGGCTGCCAGTTGCTCTGATCCCAGAAGAGCTTTTGATCTCCACGGTGCGGCACGATGTGGTCGACAACCGTTGCCTTCACGTACCGTCCTTCCCTCTGACACATACAACACAGTGGATGTGCTGCGAGAAATCTCCTGCTCTCCTTTTGCCACCGGCTGCCATACCCACGACCTGCAGCAGACCTGGTAACCTCCGGGTGAAGAGGCAGGTGCTTCTCACAATATTTACTTCCCGGCATAATCAACTCCCCACAACCGGGCTGGCCGCAGGGAACCATAGGTTTCTTAGGCATCCATCATTCCTCCCAAAAGCGGTACAAGATAACAGGCGCTCCTTCACCCATGTAAGGAAGCGCCCGCACTGTGTTGTAATCAATCCAGTCCACAGCTTCTTCCTCTGTGAACCTCTCATGTTCCATCAGCCATTCGACCATTAGCGTGTAGTCATACACCGCACGGTCATCACTGGTTAAGCCAATCAAAGCATCGTCGTAAGAGAAATCCGTCAGATACTTGATGCCCTCGTAACCATTCTCCAATAGCTTTTCTTCTGCTGTCATTTCATCCCCTAGCCGTTTCCATAAGCGGCGCTTACCTTTCCCACGGAAGATCCTTCTTTCCAAAGTGCCCATAGCTGCTGACCTGGTTGTAATCCACATCCAGAAGCTGAAGGGTGTCAATGATCCCCTTTGGCGTCAGATCATAAGAATCCCGGACATATTGTGAGATCATCCCAGGGTCTGCAAACTCCGTCCCAAAGCAATCAACGAACACCGATACTGGCTGTGCGACACCGATCGCATAGGCGATCTGTACCTCGCACTGATCTGCGTAACCCGCCAGTACGATATCCCTTGCGATCTTTCTGGCCATGTAGGCACCAGAACGATCGACCTTACTCGGGTCCTTCCCAGAGAGTGCACCACCGCCGATCCTTCCGACACCACCATAGGTATCACAGGCCAGCTTTCGTCCGGTAACTCCGCAGTCTGCATAGGACCCGCCAATCACAAATCTGCCCGTTGGATTTACCAACACTTCAAAGTCGGTGTTCAGGCCATACTCAGATGCCGCCAGTACCATTATCCCTTTAATCAGATGACGGAAATCGTCTGGTTCCACATCGGGACTGTGCTGCACGCTGCAAAGGAAGGTTGTAATCTTCCCGGTATCATAGTCAAATGAAACCTGTGCCTTAGCATCTGCTCGAAGCATCCGACTGGGATGTTTTTTTAAAATCTGCAGAAACCTGGTCGCCACCACAAACGGAATCGGCAGGAGCTCCGGGGTCTCGTTTGTCGCATAGCCATACATCATCCCCTGATCTCCGGCACCACCCTTATCAACACCCATCGCAATATCCCCTGACTGTTCCTTCACCAGGATGCCAATATCCAGACCGCTATAGATCGGATTGTTTATTCCCACTTTCTCCCTGCCGATTCGATCTAATACCTCTTCTGCCAGTTTCCGATAATCCGGCTTATGTGTGCTGGTAAGCTCACCGGCAATAATCAGGTGGTTATCCTTAATCAGGCACTCAATCGCCACCCTTGCTCCCTTGTCATGCGCAAGGCAGTCCGTCACAATGGCGTCAGAAATCTGATCGCAGATTTTATCCGGATGACCATCACTGACTTGCTCGCACGTGATAATCCTCATTTGAAATATCCTCCTTCATTCCTAACTGCGCTAAGGCAGCTCCTTCAAGTTGCTTTATTTTCCCTTCGTGGATGACCCTGCCGACATAGGATCGGAACTGTTTTTTATCAACCGCTGTCATTTGCTCAGCTAAGACCATCGAAGGGTCAAAGTACCCGTAGTCATCTGCCTCTTCTATCTCCTCCTCGGATAGTGGGATATGTGTTGCCATCCACTCCTTTTTTAGTTTTGAAGTCATCGGCAGCACAGTGATCACCCTCGAATATTGGTTGTATTCATCCGCACTGATCACCAATACCGGCCTGCATCCTTCCTGCACACTTGTCCCAGGATGTTTGCCTAGTTCTACAAACCAGATATCCATCCGATGTACTTCTATGTCCCTGCTTCTCTTAGCGGGAGGATCTGACATGCATTCTGGCTTTCGCCGTCTGATTGTCCTTCCCATCATGCCCTCCTTTATCCCACGAAAAAAGCCCTGCAGGAGTATCTCCCACAAGGCTTCTCGCAACTCTTCATAGTATTACTATATCAGGTTTAGGGAATTGGTGTGTCCACGAAATTATTCATCAGGTCTTCCCAAATAACAGGACCTGCAGATGGGCCAATGCCCGCCTCTTTTTTGTGTAAGCAGACGAACGCTCAATATGGTATCTCTCACAAATAACATATACCGCACCTTCCTGTTCATCATCACAATAAAATGTCTCCAACACATCCCGCTCCTCTTCGGACAGTTCCTTCCATGCAGGTAGAAACCAATCCATGTACTCGACCGCCTGCCGGTACCGTTCCTTAAGGACATCAATCTCCTCAATCATCTTGATGATTCGCTCTTCCCCTGCCTGCGGATTATGCTGGTGCGGCAAGCCGTCAAAGTTCGGGCTGCTGACACCTTCAGCCATTGCCCTTTTGGCGATGATCTCCTCGTCGGTGTGTTTGATGATGAATTCCATGCTGCTGAAATCCTTAATCGCCGCGATCGTAGCAGACACCTTATCTAAATACTTCCAAATGATGCTCATAACAGCTACCTCCGAATAATTGTTTATTTGTTCCCCTCGGATTGGCCGTTTTTGTCACTTTTATCGTTTTTGTCATTTTAGTCTTGCTTTGACTGCAGATATCAGGCGTTCCTGCGTTGCATCTTTATTATCGACAGCCTTCACGATGTCCTCATCGACGCTGTCCTTACAAAGGATCCGATGGATCGTCACCACCTGCTTTTGTCCCTGCCGCCAGAGGCGGGCATTCGTTTGCTGTACCATCTCAAGGCTCCACACAAGCGAGAACCAGATCAGAATATGTCCGCCCTGCTGTATATTCAGTCCATGCCCCGAGCTGCTGGGAGAAATGATACCGACCTGGATTTTTCCATCATTCCAGTCCCGGATATCCGCCGAACTTTTGAGGTCCCTTGGCGTATATCCTGCTTTTGTCAGGTGCTCGATGATCCGCTTCCGGTCATGCCTGAACCAGTATGCCACCAGTACGTTCTGGCCATTTGCCTGCTCGATCAGATCTTCCAGCATCAGAAGTTTCTTGTCATGAATCTCCATCGGATCACCATCGTCACTATAAATACAGCCGTTTGCCATCTGCTGCAGTTTCCCTGACAGCACCGCTGCATTGGCAGCATCAACGTTCTCCCCGTCAATCTCCACGATCAAATCGTTCTTCAGCTGGTCATATGCCACACGCTCGGAAGGCTCCATCTCCACCACATGATTAACCGTGAGACATTCCGGCATATCCAAATAATCCAGCGCCTTCATGGAAATCGTGATATCAGCGATCCGCTCGTAGATTGCTTCCTCCGCTCCCGGAAGCGGCACGTAGTTATACACGACTCCGGTATAAGGATTCATGCCTGCTGGTTTGAAGTAGGCCTCCCGGTATCTGCCGATAAACCGTCCAAGCCGCTTTCCGCCATCGATGATACCGACCTCTGCCCAGAGATCCATCAGACCATTGCTAGCCGGAGTACCGGTGAGGCCGACGATCCGCTTAATGTGTGATCTGACCTTCCGCAGCGCTTTCCAGCGCTGGCTCTGATGGTTCTTAAAACTGCTAAGCTCATCGATCACGACCATGTCAAACGGCCACTGTATCCGGTTCTTCTCGTAGTAGTCTGTCAGCCACTTCACGTTTTCCCGGTTGATAATATAGATGTCAGCCTTCTCCTGCAGGGCACGCCTTCGGACTGCTGCAGGCCCCACCACCACGGAATACTTCAGTCCACCTGTTTCATCCCATTTCCGGATCTCTTCAGGCCAGGTATCACGGGCGACTCTAAGCGGCGCAATTATCAAGGTCTTACCGATCTCGAACCGATCAAACATCAGATTGTCAATTGCCAAAAGCGATATGATGGTCTTTCCTCAGCCGAGGCCCATATCCAATAACAGAATCGACTCTTCTTTCTGTTCGACAAAAGAAATCGCATATTCCTGATAGTCGTGCGGAATGAACTTCATAAGGCATCACCCCCTTCCATTTCTTCCTGCAGCCGGTGCAGGAGTGTTTCCCCGTCAAGCTCCGTAAACAAGTTGAACCGCTGACTGGAGAAAAATTCCTCAAGTTTCCGTACATCTCTTTCCGCCAGATGATCGTTTGGATGCCGCCTTAATCTCCGGTATGCCTGCCGGTAATCCTTCACTGCTTGCAAAACCACTGCATTCCCCAGTGCCTCCCACGGTGAGATGCCGCCCTTCTTCATCGCAACTCCCTTCCGGTGATGATCCCGATATGACCGGCGATGTCAGATATCTCCTTCCGATCCTGCACCGGCTGTCGGATCTCTTTGGCAAGCTTTTTTGATTCCTCCTGCAGCTTCTCCATCACTTCTTTGTGATGCTCTCGCAGACCCTTATTCTCCTGCTCCAGCTCTTTGATGTATTCGTCGTCGTCAAAGTGGACAAGTTCCGCCTCGTTGAACTCTTCCTCTATGGCTGTTTTCACCTCATCGCCCATGTAGGTATCCACCAGATCCATCAGGTCAAGGATCCCCAGCGCCGTATGAAGGGTTCCGTCTTTTAATCTCATTACATGTGCCATCACGTCTTCTCCTTCCTGATCGTGTCGATGATGCCTGGTATCTGCTCCGGATCATCCAGAACAAAAACCAGATAGCCTAGCTCCCGCAGTTTTGTATGCCGTATTTTCTGGAGAGGGCGAGGCTCCTTTCCCGGGGCTTTCACCTCAACAAAACCAATATGCCCATCACCTAGTAAGGCGAGCCGGTCGGGCATCCCGTCCATTCCCGGACACACCAGCTTAGGGCAAATACCTCCTGCAGCCTTCACTGCTTTTACGAGGCGCTGCTCGATGTCTTTTTCTCGCACCTTACGTATTCCTCCCAGCATTCCTCAAAAACCATCAGACAATCATCGCAGGCTCCGCAGTCCTCCAGATACTGCCGGATCACTTTATGGCCGTTCGGTTGTGTCGACTTCACCCTTGTAGGAAATTCCTGCCAGTCAGATTTCATATCGTCTGCGAGATCATGTTTTCTGCCTTCAGCCTTGTAATAGTTCTCGAGCATATATCTATAAAACGTCACGATAAAGCTCCTTTCAGATTCATCAGGGTGCAGGTCGGTGAAGGTCACTGCATAACCCCCTATAGGAATTATTAATTTTCAAAAAATTTATTTCTCCTATAAGCCCTTATGCAGGAGACTTGCACCGACCTGCACCTTTTGTATTGATGC
>CADBNA010000063.1 GCA_902795835.1 uncultured Lachnospiraceae bacterium
CCTGCATATCCGATTCTTCCGGCATCTCAGGAGTCTCCGACGTATTCCGGTCTCCCTGCATATCCGATTCTTCCGGCACTTCCGGCACCTCCGGAGTCTCTGGTGTATCCGGTTTCGATTCAGGCCGTTTTTTCAAATCCGGATCCGGTGACATCGCAGGATGGGCGGATGGCCGGCCCGGTTCTGTTTCTGTAAAAATATCCATAGGATGGTCTGTCATTCCATATGCCTCCAAAACAGTACCCATTGTACACCCGAATCCGAAAACATGCAAAGAAAAACGGAGCCGTGCACGCTCCGTTTCCTTAATGTGTATAGAGTAGTAATGGGTTACTGATTGGATATGTTTATTATATATAACCGGGCATCCTTTTTTCAATCCGTTAAAACAGGCGAAACTGTCAGGAAAAGGCACTACAACTTGTAGTGTCTCAATGACACATATTCTTGCAGCGCCTATTCTTTTGTGCTAGTTTAGTATTGTACACTTTCAGCGAAAACCCTGCTGACGCCCTGCAACGAAAGGATTATCCCGATATGAAGCTTACAATCGGACTTCTCAAAGAAGCCCTGTCCGGCACCTACACTTTTTCCTGTCACGGCACAGCACCGGCCGATCGTGAAATCGGACGCCCGCATTTTTTCCGTGAACCGAATAGTCAGGAAGATCATCTGTGGATGGCGGATCAGAACCTTCCGTCTGTTAAAAGCGGTGTTTACATCTGCAGTACCCTGCCGGCCATACGCCGGGCTGAGGATGTCTGCTGCCTGCTCTTTCCGCGGGAAACCTCCTTCGAGGATCTGTTTAACGACATCCAGACCCTTTATGACAGATATGACGACTGGGAAACAAATTGTCTGACAGCCATCAACCGGTATCAGGACTACCGCTCGCTGATCAGGGTGACATGGGAACAGTTCCGGCTTCCCATCCTGCTGATAGACAGTCAGTTCAAAATCATCGCCACCGCGCACGAAGAAAACTCTCCCTTCGCACTGTTCGAAAGCGATGAGTCGCTTCCGTCGGAAATGATCGACGACCTGATCTCCAATCCCCGTTTTCGCAATCTGGAATACCGGAGCGGTATCTGTCTCCTGGATCTGGACAGGAACTATCTGATCCGGAATTTTCAGTACGGAGGCCATTACTGCGGGCGTCTGGTCATGGGCACACCTGAAAAAACACCGTCTGTGCAGAGCAGCTTCCTCCTGGAAAAACTGGCCGATTATACGGAGCTTCTTCTGCAGCGGTTCGGATCTCTGCGTATCGGCACCTCCATCCAGAACTATCTGCATTCCTTCCTGTCGGAATGTCTGAAAGGCTCGGTTCCCGGTCACAGAGAGCTGAATTATCTGGAGCAGAATACAGACTGGACGGATGAACAGACCTATCTGATGGCGGTCTTTCTGCCCGAACACAGACTGAAAAAAGAGCTCTATCCGCCCTATCTGATTGCTCAGGCGGAAGAGCGCTGGGGCTGTACCTGTGCGGTAGAATACAGCAGTCATGTCGTGATGCTCCTCAATCTGTCTCAGTTCGGGCAGACGAAAATCGCTGATTTTTATCAGTCCCTCGCCTATATGGTGCGGGACGGTCTGATGATCGCCGGCTGCAGCCGTCCTTTCCAGGGGCTCCGCAGTCTCCAGCTCTACTACCGTCAGGCACAGCTCGCCATCGAACTCGGGCAGAAAAAAGACGCCACCCGGTGGTATTTCCGGTTTGACGACTACGGGCTGGAATATCTTCTGCAATACGGGCTGGGCGCTTTCAAGCCCGAGCAGGTCTGCCACCCCGCACTGCTGCTGCTCCGTGAGCATGACCGTGCAAAGCAGACCAGCTTTTACCTTACACTGCATACCTGGTTTCAGGAGCAGTTCAATATGTCGCAGGCAGCAGCGAAGCTGTATATCCACCGGAGCACATTCATCAACAGGATGGAGCGTATTCAGGAGCTGACGCATCTGAATCTGGATGACTACCGTACGCGCCTGTATCTGGAGCTGTCCTTCTGTCTGCTGTCGGAGCCTGATCCGGAGGAGCGGCCGTCTATGTATGTGTAGAGTCTGTCAGAATCAGCTGGTTTTAAAGAAACGAGCGCGGACCGTGCCGGGGCTTCACACCCTCGCCCTGCTGTCGCTTCGTGCGTCATCCGTAAGGGCTTCCGTCGCCTCGGAGCAGGGTACCGTTCGAATCTTCGGAGTTTTCCTTATGAAAACTCCTCAGTCTCACTCTCGATCGGGCTGTGTATGCCCGATCTCGCCCCTGTTCCGCGGCTCCGGCAGCCCAACGGCTGTCAGCACTTGCTCCAAAGCAGTTCTTCGGGTATGAAGCCCCGTCCCGGTCTGCTGTACATAGGCAGCAGAACAGCGGCAGGGACAGCGCTGTCGGCCGGACCGAATTTCGGAGGGTACATAGAAGTTCTCAGCTCTCCGGAGGACCCGGCAGTGAACGGCGGCTCACAGCACTGAAGAAGGTCCTTTCCAGTGGGACATGAAGTGAGAACGCCTTCAGCCTCTTCCGGAGAGAAAGGGGCCTGCGGAAAGCATAGAACTTCTTGAGCCCGGAGAACCTGAGGAACGGGCGGAAGTGCTGTACCTGCCGGCGTCCGGATATAGAAAACACATTCTGAGAATTTATTCCGTATCCCTGCCTTAATGCAAAAAGGACAGCCTTCCGGCTGCCCCTTTATGTAAATCATACAAATTGCAGTTCACTTCACTATCCGTGCCCGCAGCACCCCGTCCACTGACGAGATCTTCTGCAGAATCTCTCCGGACAGCGGCGTACCCGTATCGATCAGCGTATACGCATACTCCTTCCGGCTCTTGTTGGTCATATCGGTGATATTGACACCTGCATCACTGAGGATGCGGGCAAACTGACGGATCATATCAACCACATTTCTGTGGCAGATGGCAATCCTTCC
>CADBNA010000064.1 GCA_902795835.1 uncultured Lachnospiraceae bacterium
ATGAACGCATATCCTGCCTTCAGATTCTCAAACTTGTCATCTTCCAGGCCGGGCATCTTGTTGATCATGGAGCATTTCAGATGCACAACCTCATCATGGGACAAGACCAGAATATAGTTCTCACTGAAGGCATACGTCATGGCGAATGTCATCTTGTTGTGGTTGAACTTCCGGAAATAGGGGTCAAGCTTCATATATTCCAGGAAATCGTGCATCCAGCCCATATTCCATTTTAAGGTGAACCCGAGACCGTTGTCCTCCACGCTTCCCGTCACCTTCGGCCAGGCCGTCGACTCTTCGGCAATCATCATGACGCCGTGGTTGCGGCCTGTTACAAGGGAATTCAGGTGTTTGAAAAACTCAATCGCCTCAAGATTTTCCTTTCCGCCGTACTGATTGGCGACCCACTGGCCGTCTTTGCGCCCGTAATCCAGGTACAGCATGGATGCGACGGCATCCACGCGAAGGCCGTCGATGTGGAATTCTTCCACCCAGTACAGGGCATTGGCCAGCAGGAAATTCTTGACTTCCGGGCGGCCGTAGTTGAAAATCTTGGTTCCCCAGTCCGGATGTTCTCCCTGCCGCGGATCCGCGTGCTCATAGACAGCGTCCCCGTCAAAATCGGCAAGTCCCTGCTCATCCTTCGGGAAGTGGGCCGGCACCCAGTCCAGAATTACGCCGATTTTGTTCCTGTGCAGATAGTCAATCAGATACTTGAAGTCCTGCGGGCTGCCGTAGCGGGAGGTCGGGGCATAATATCCGGTCACCTGATAACCCCATGAGGCATCCAGAGGATGCTCGGCAATTCCCATCAGCTCCACATGGGTATAGCCCATGTCCTTCACATACTCTGCAAGTCTCTTTGCAAACTCCCGGTAATTATAAAAGCCTTCCGGATTCTCCTCACTGTACGGGTGCTTCATCCAGGAACCGGGATGAACCTCATAAATAGCCAGGGCGGAAGTCTTTGGCGAGAACTTCTGCCGGTTCTTCATCCAGACGGCATCTCCCCATTTATAGCTGATGTCGGCAATCCGGGATGCCGTACCGGGCCGCTTTTCCGACCAGTTGGCATAAGGATCCGCTTTGTAGTGTTTTTTTCCGTCTTTGCCGACGATCATATACTTGTAGAGCTGACCGACGGCCGCTCCCGGAACAAAGGCCTCAAAAATGCCCATGTCCGCTATTTTCTGCAGAGGGGAACTGCTCTCGTTCCAGTTGTTAAAGTCCCCGATTACGCTGACCGCGGAGGCGTTCGGGGCCCAGACCGTAAACCAGCAGCCCTTTTCTCCATCCAGGACAGCCGTATGTGCGCCCATCTTCTGATACAGTTCATAATGTGTCGCCTGTCCGAACAGGTACTGATCCAGTTCTCCGAACAGATGCGGATCGGTCGGGTCTCCCTCCGGAACCGGTGCGGGCATCAGGGACCGCAGCGGATTTCGCGTCGTTCTCACTACGCTTTCCTCTTCGGTTTTTTTCTTTCTCCCGGTCGTTTTTGCGGCAGAATTTTTCTTTGCACCGACTTTTCTTGAAGCTTTTTCGTTTGCCATAGGATTCTGTACTCCCTTCGCATAGAATCACAGTCCGCCCCGTCTCATACGGTAAACGGACAGTAGCAGTTTTATCATAACACATTTCCCCCTGATAGGGAAATATTTCTGTTTTCAGCATGCCGCCGGATTGTGTCTTTTCAGCGTGCCGACGGATCATAGATCCAGACTGCGGCGCCAGCGGCAGGAAGCCGCAGGCAGAGGATTCCCTCATCAGAACGGATTTCTTCACCTGTCGCCGCGTTTCTCCACAGGCCGGGGCCTCTCCCGGCAGACTGACAGGCGCCTGCATCGCAGGGAAGCTCCGGAACCGGAATCCGCAGTTCCGCATCCTGTTCATCGTTATTTACCGCAGCCAGAACGGCATCGGACCCTTCCGTCCGCAGGAAAGCATACTGCCGGTTTGTCAGGTACAGTTCTCTGTACTGACCATTTATGCAGGCCGGATGCTCCTGCCGTATTGCGGCCAGCAGCCGGAGCCAGGGAATCAGCTGCGGACACGGAATTGCCGTGTGCAGGTCAGAGGCGGGATCCTCCGGCAGAAGAAGTGCAGGCCGCAGGCAGTCATCACCGCCATCCTCCTTTCTACCGCGGATCCCGAACTCGGATCCGTAATAGACGGAAGGAATGCCCGGCAGAAGATACACAAGCGTGTATACAGCCTGCAGGCAGCGCGGATCTGTCAGCTGGGAAGCTATGCGGTTCACGTCATGGTTATCCGCAAAGGTGTACAGCTTCATCCCTTTATACAGTCCCCAGTCGTCTCCGAATTCCCTTCGGATGGTGTGTGCGATCTCAAAATAATTGTGAGAATTGTGGCCGGACCACAGCCCCTTCCAGAGTTCATAGTTTGTAACGCTGTGCAGAAGGTGCTGCCCGTCACCGATCCATCTGCTGTAATCCCCGTGAATCACTTCTCCCATCAGCCAGAAATCTTCTTTTTTCCGGGCTGTTCTCTGCCGAAGTGCCTCCATAAACGAAAAATCCAGAGAATCCGCGCAGTCCAGACGAATTCCGTCGATGTCAAAAGAATCAATCCAGAAATCGGCCACATCCAGCAGATAACTGCGGACCTCTTCATTCCAGAGATTCAGATTTGCCAGCTCTCCGCAGCCATGCCAGGATTCATAGGAAAAGCCGTC
>CADBNA010000065.1 GCA_902795835.1 uncultured Lachnospiraceae bacterium
TCCTGACAGAGAGACAGAAAGGAAAGCCTGGACAGAAATGCTGGTAAATATTTATACGGATGGTTCCGCCCGCGGCAATCCCGACGGGCCGGGCGGGTACGGCTGTGTGCTGCAGTACACGGATACAAAAGGACAGCTGCACGAAAAAGAGCTTTCGCAGGGCTACGTCCGGACGACCAACAACCGCATGGAACTGATGGCTGCGATTGCCGGACTGGAAGAGCTTCTGCGGCCATGTGAGGTTAATCTGTACTCTGACTCCCAATACCTGGTTAAGGCATTCAACGAGAACTGGATTGACGGGTGGATCCGGAAGGGCTGGAAGCGTTCCGGAAAAGAACCGGTTAAGAACGTGGATCTGTGGAAGAGGCTGCTCGCCGCCATGGAGCCGCATACTGTCCATTATCACTGGGTGAAGGGACATGCCGGACATCCCCTGAATGAGCGCTGTGATGTTCTGGCGACCGCAGCGGCGGACAGCGGTGATCTGATTCAGGATACGGGCCTGACGGCGGACGGCAGCGCGCAGTAACGGGGAGATAATTCGCTTGACTTATGGGGGCAAACTCTTTATACTTCCAGTAGTCAGATGGTGTGACGGGAACCAGTAGCGACAGCAGAGCTTTCGTCCTGAGAGTAGGGCGGAGGCTTTTTTATGATATAAGAGGAAAAGGAGAGAAAACCATATGCAGATCTACGAAGAACTGAAGGCACGCGGCCTGATTGCCCAGGTCACCGATGAAGCAAAGGTAAGAGAACTGGTCAACGCGGGGAAAGCTACCTTCTATATCGGCTTTGATCCCACGGCAGACAGCCTTCACGTCGGCCACTTTATGGCACTGTGCCTGATGAAGCGCCTGCAGATGGCCGGCAACAAGCCGATTGCCCTGCTCGGAGGCGGAACCGGCATGATCGGGGATCCTTCCGGCAAGACGGACATGCGCCAGATGATGACAAAGGAGACAATCCAGCATAACATCGACTGCTTCATAAAGCAGATGAGCCGGTTTATCGACTTTTCTGACAATAAAGCCATTCAGGTCAATAACGCAGACTGGCTGCTCAGCCTGAACTACGTTGATTTTCTGCGCGAGATAGGACCGCATTTTACGGTCAACCGCATGCTGACGGCCGAGTGCTACAAACAGCGCTGGGAGAGAGGCCTGACAGTCCTTGAGTTCAATTATATGCTGATGCAGGCGTATGATTTTTACAGACTCTACTGTGATTACGGCTGCAACCTGCAGTTCGGCGGCGACGACCAGTGGTCCAACATGCTGGCCGGAACGGAACTGATCCGCCGCAAACTGGGCAAGGATGCCGAGGCGATGACCATCACCCTTCTGCTGAATTCGGAAGGCAAGAAGATGGGCAAGACCGTCAGCGGCGCTGTGTGGCTGGATGCGGACAAGACATCTCCCTATGATTTCTACCAGTACTGGAGAAATGTCGCCGACGCGGATGTCCTCAGGTGCATCCGCATGCTGACCTTCCTTCCGCTGGAGCAGATCGACGAGATGGACAAATGGGAGGGAAGCCAGCTCAACCAGGCGAAGGAGATCCTGGCGAAGGAACTGACCACACTGGTTCACGGAGAAGAGGAGGCCGCAAAGGCCGAGGCCGGCGCGAAGGCGCTTTTTGCAGGCGGCGGAAGCTCCGAGAACGTGCCCACCGTTGAACTGACAGACGCGGACTTTGACGGGGACGGCAACATCGATGTGATCTCCCTGCTGCAGAAGACGGGACAGGCGACGACCCGTTCAGACGGACGGCGCGCCATCGAGCAGGGCGGCGTATCCATTGACGGAAACAAGGTGACGGATGTCAAGGCCGTCATCGCAAAAGCAGATATCCCGGCAGACGGCATCCTGGTGAAGAAGGGCAAGAAGAGCTTCAAAAAGGTTTGCGCCGGATAAAGCCCTGTGCTATTCTGATACATGTGTTTTTTATGGGAAGACAGACTTGAAAGGAGTTCGCATACATACGATGAAGAATTACGGCGTAAATGAATTGCGCGAGATGTTTCTGAAGTTTTTTGAGAGCAAGGGCCATCTGCGGATGAACAGCTTTTCCCTTGTTCCGCACAATGACAAGAGCCTTCTGATCATCAATTCCGGCATGGCGCCTCTGAAGCCTTATTTCACGGGTCAGGAGATCCCGCCGCGCACCCGTGTGACGACCTGTCAGAAGTGCATCCGCACCGGCGATCTGGAGAATGTCGGCAAGACGGCCCGCCACGGCACTTTCTTTGAGATGCTGGGTAATTTTTCCTTTGGCGATTATTTTAAGGAAGAGTCCATTCCGTGGGCATGGGAATTCCTGACAGAGGTTGTGGGCCTGGATCCTGACCGCCTCTATCCGTCGGTCTATGTGGATGACGATGAGGCATTCAATATCTGGCGTGATAAGATGCACATTCCGGAGGAGCGGATCTACCGCTTCGGCAAGGAAGACAATTTCTGGGAGCATGGTTCCGGTCCGTGCGGTCCCTGCAGCGAGATCTACTACGACCGCGGCGAGAAGTGGGGCAGCGGTCCGGAGGATGTCATGGGCGGCGAAGGCGACCGCTTCATGGAAGTCTGGAATATCGTGTTTTCCCAGTTTAACAATGACGGCCACGGCAATTATACGGAGCTGGAGCACAAGAACATTGACACCGGCATGGGCCTGGAGCGTCTGGCCGTTGCCGTACAGGATGTGGAATCCCTGTTTGACGTAGATACGGTCCGCGCGCTGCGGGACGAGGTCTGCCGCCTGTCTGGGAAGACCTACGGCACGGATCATGAGACAGATGTCTCTGTCAGAATCATCACGGATCATATCCGTTCCACTACCTTTATGATCTCCGACGGCATTATGGCGTCAAATGAAGGCCGCGGCTATGTGCTGCGCCGCCTGATCCGCCGCGCGATCCGCCACGGCCGCAAGCTGGGCATCCGGGGTGCGTTCATGACAAAGCTGGCGGAAGCCGTCATTGAGGGATCAAAGGGCGGTTATCCGGAGCTGGAGGAGAAGAAGACCTTTATCGTCAAGAATATTGCCCAGGAAGAGGAGCGCTTCGAGAAGACCATCGACCAGGGCCTGGAGATCCTGGGCGGGATGATGGACGACCTGCGCGCCGGCGGACAGAAAGAACTGTCCGGCGAACAGGCATTCCTGCTCTACGATACATACGGCTTCCCGATTGATTCCACACAGGATGTGCTGGAGGAGAACGGATTTACCGTAGACGCGGACGGTTTCGAAAAAGCCCGCGCGGAGGCGAGAGAAAAGTCAAAGGGCAGCTGGATCAAGACTTCCATGAGCGGCGCGGCTGCCACTGTTTATGACGAGATGGATCCCTCTGTCAATTCCGAATTTGACGGCTACGACCATCTGACGGAAGAGGGCAGGATTGTCGCCCTTGCCGTTCTGCATGACGGGGACGAGCCGGATGAGGCGGCGGAGGCTGTCACAGACGGAATGAAAGCTGCAATCATTACAGACAGGACGCCTTTCTATGCGACAATGGGCGGCCAGGTCGGAGATACCGGCGTCATCACCGGGGAAGGCAGTGCATTTGTTGTTGAAAAGACCGAGCACGTAGCCGGGTCAAAGATCGCTCATATCGGAACGGTCACCTCCGGCATGTTCCGCATGGGGGATGTTGTGACGCTTTCCGTCGATGAGAAGGAAAGACGCAGCACCTGCCGCAATCACAGCGCGACCCATCTGATGCAGAAAGCCCTGCGTGAAGTGCTGGGCACACACGTGGAACAGAAGGGCTCTTATCAGGATGCGGACCGCACCCGCTTTGACTTCAGCCACTTCCAGGCCATGACGCCGGAGGAGCTGAAGGCAGTGGAGGACATGGTCAACGAGAAGATCGGGGACGGCCTGCCTGTTGAGACTGCTGTCATGGGCATTGACGAGGCCAGAAAATCCGGCGCCATGGCCCTGTTCGGAGAAAAGTACGGAGATGAGGTCCGCGTCGTGAAGATGGGAGACTTCTCCACCGAACTCTGCGGCGGCACGCATGTAAAGAACACCAGCCAGATCGGACAGTTCAAGATCCTGTCAGAAAACGGCGTGGCAGCCGGCGTGCGCAGAATCGAAGCCCTGACCGGTGACAATGTGCGCCGGTATTACGAGGGGATGGAAGAAACGCTGCAGCAGGCAGCGGCCGCACTGAAGACAACGCCGTCTTCCCTGACAGACCAGATCCGGAAGCTGCAGGAAGAAGTGCGCGCTCTCCGCAGTGAAAATGAAGCCCTGAAGAATAAAGAGGCACAGAGCGCCCTGGGCGATGTCATGAATGCCCTGCAGGATGTGAACGGCGTGAAGCTGCTGGCTGCGCATCTGAAGGATGTGGACGGCAGCGAACTGCGCAAACTGGGCGACGAGCTGCGCGATAAGGTGCAGGGCGGCGTAATCCTGCTGCTCTCTGACAACGGCGGCAAGGTCAACCTGATGTGTATGGCCGGGGACGATGCCCAGGCCAGAGGCGCGCATGCCGGCAATATCGTCAAGGCTGTGGCTTCCATCGTCGGCGGAGGCGGCGGCGGACGCCCGAATATGGCGCAGGCCGGCGGCAAAAAGCCGGAGATGATCGGTGAAGCCATCGCAAAAGCGCAGGAGATTCTTTCCGGCATGCTCAACTGAAAAAAATATGTTGACGAAGCATCAAAAGCTGTTATAATTAGTTACGTGCGAAAAATACCCAAACAGTTGGTTTAAGCACAATCCACAACTGGAGGGAGGTTAGGTTTGGGCATATGGCTAATGTAATCGTAAAAGAAAACGA
>CADBNA010000066.1 GCA_902795835.1 uncultured Lachnospiraceae bacterium
GTTGTCGGAGAGCGTCTCACCATTGCGCTCCAGGTTGTAGGTCGCTTTGAGCGAGCTGCACTCCATCAGCAGCACGGTGTTCGCCTTACGGCGCATCCAGTTGTCATTCAGGCGGTTCGTCCCGTCCGGAAGGTACTGGAAAAGGATCGCGCCGTCCGCGGAGCGGATGGAGATCGATACGCAGAGGCCGAGGTCCTTGGCTCTATTGATCATGAATAATCCAAAGTCAAGGGCATCCGCGTGGGTGAAGTGCTCAAACCGGAGCATCTCTTCCTGCTTATCCAGAATGTCAAAGTGTCGTTCCATTCTGTTTTCCTGATTCCTTTCTTCTCTTCTGCTGCCGGCATGCCGACGTATATTCTCTGTCCGCTGCCTGATCTTCCTGTTCGATCTTACTTCCCGCTCCTGCTTACAGCTGTCCGAATTCCTCTCTCAGCTTGTTCTCGAGGACATCCAGCGGCGCCTCTTTGCCGGTCCAGAGGGTGAAGTTGAGGGCGCCCTGGCAGGCCAGCATGCCGAGGCCGCTGATCGTCCTGGCTCCGCGCTCCGCGGCGGCCTTGAGGAACAGCGTGTCGGCGGGGTTGAAGACGACGTCGGTCACCACCGTGCCGGGGGCGATCGTATCGTAATCGATGTCCGGGCGGCTGTCACTGTCCGGTGCAAGGCCGATGGAGGTCGCGTTGATCAGGATGTCCGTTCCCGCCGGGATGGGCATCTTCGGCGCCCAGGCCAGGCAGTCACTCTCCGCCTTCGTCTGCGCCGCGATCAGGTCGGCAAGCTCCTTCGCGCGCTCGGGCGTGCGGTTGATCACGGTCACCTTTTTTGCTCCGGCAAGGGCGCACTCCACCGCTACCGCGCGGGATGCCCCGCCGGCGCCGAGGATGACGATATTCCTGCCTTCCGGCGACTCGCCGTTGTTTTTCAGCGCCTGCACAAAGCCCTTGCCGTCGGTGTTCTCGCCGAACAGCGTCCCGTCTTCGCGCACGACGACCGTGTTGACGGCGCCGATGATGCGCGCAGCCTCAGAAAGCTCATCCAGGTAAGGCAGCACGTCGATCTTGTGCGGCATGGTCAGGTTGACGCCGCGCATGTGCAGGGCCCGCACCGCGCGCATCGCGTCCGGGAAATCATCCCGGGTAACTTTCATCGTGATGTAGCGGAAATTCAGGCCGAGGGCCTCATAGCCGGCTTCCTCCATGACGCCGGTAGGATTGCCGTCCACCGGATCGCCGAAAACGCCGGTAAGCTCCGCACGATAATTCTTCTCCATTTTTGTTCTCCTTCCTGCCGGGTCACCCCGTGGAAACCGAAGTGAGAGCGCGCAGACAAAGCTGCAAAGCCGCTGCTGCGCGCTGGTTGTTTTCGTGTCTCAATTATACTCCATTAGTTACACGCTCGTCCACCCGCCGTCGATCACGAGGATGCTGCCGCTGGCCATGTCCGCATGTCCGCTGGCCAGGTAATGCACGGCGCTCGCCACGTCGTCGATGGTGCCCAGCTGCCCGCGGGGGATGCGCGCGAGGACGCCGGCGCGGAAGGTCGGCTCGTCGAGGCGCTCGGCAGTGCCCGGCGTGTAGGTGAAGGTCGGCGCGACGGCGTTGACGATCACGCCCTGGGCGCCCCACTCCAGCGCCAGCACACGCGTCATCTGGTTCATGCCGCCCTTGGAGGCGCAGTAGACCGTCTCTCCCTCATTCGCGACCAGCGAGATCTGGGAGGTGATGTTGATGATGTGGCCGCTCTTTGCCGGAAGCATGTGGCGGGCCGCTGCCTGCGCGCAGAAGAACGCGCCGCGCAGGTTGAGATCCATCATGGTATCCCAGTCTTCCTGCGTCACTTCGATGGCGGGGATGGGATGACCCATGCCGGCGCAGTTGACCAGGACATCGATGCGGCCGTAATCCGCGGCGATCTGGTCAAAGACGGGACCGATGGCCGGCACGTTGCGCACGTCCAGGGGACGGGCGTCGATCGTCCTGCCGGCGGCTTCAACAAGCCTGCTCTTAACGCCGCGGAACAAGTATACGGGCAGCGCAGGACAATGGCCGCGGGAATTTCTGGGTATGTAGAGGCTATGTTTCTGCATGCTGGCGGAGCACGGAGCCAGTCTAAAGGCATTTCTGGGCAATTTCGGCTTGACAGTGACCTGCCGGGCGGAGCGCAGGGCGAGTTCAACATGCATTTCTGGGCTTCAGCAGTCAGACATAAGCCTGCCAGGCGGAGCGCAAAACTAGTTCACAGGTATTTCTGGGAAATTGCGGCTTGACAGTGGCCTGCCGGGCAGAGCGCAAAGCTGGCTCAAATGCATTTCTGGGCTTCAGCAGCCAGATATATGCCTGCCAGCAGAGAATATCAGCAAGCCGCGACTCTACCTCTGTCATAAGCCTGCGTTTAACGCCGCGGCACAAGTATCCTGCCAGAAGGAACCTATAACCGCGGGAATTCCTTTATCCTCTACAAAGATAAAACAGGATCCGCCCGGTTTTTCATCCGGGCGGATCCTGCCGCAACTTATTCTGTTTAATCAAATCTATGACTGGATAAGTATGAGCACTTCTCTCACTCCGCGAACAGCTCTGTGGAAAGATAACGGTCGCCTGAGTCAGGGAGCAATACCACGATATTCTTGTCTGCGTTCTCCGGCCGCGCTGCGAGGATAAGCCCTGCAGCGAGCGCTGCGCCTGAAGAGATGCCGACCAGCACGCCTTCTGTCCTGACGAAGGCAGCACCTTCCTTAAAGGCAGCGTCATCTTCGATCGCAATAACCTCGTCATATACAGAGGTGTCAAGAGTCTCCGGCACAAATCCCGCACCGATGCCCTGGATCTTATGGGGGCCCGCTTTTCCTCCGGAGAGGACAGGTGATCCTGCCGGCTCTACGGCAACGACCTTTACATTCGGGTTCTGCTCTTTCAGGTATCTGCCCGTACCTGTTACGGTTCCGCCGGTACCGGCTGTGGCAACAAAAATATCTACCTTGCCTTCCGTCTGCTCCCAGATCTCCGGACCCGTTGTCGCGTAGTGGGCAGCCGGATTTGCGGGATTGACAAACTGTCCGAGAATGACCGATCCGGGGATAGCCTTGCGAAGTTCTTCCGCCCTTGCGATAGCACCCTCCATTCCCCGTTTCCCATCCGTCAGCTCGATCTGCGCGCCGTACGCCCGCAGCATCGTTCTTCTCTCCGCGCTCATGGTCTCCGGCAGCGTAAAAATAGCATGATAGCCTCTTGCTGCAGCCACGCAGGCAAGTCCGATGCCGGTATTCCCGCTGGTCGGCTCGATGATGGTCGCACCAGGCTTTAACAGGCCTTTTTTCTCCGCATCCTCGATCATCGCCAGCGCGACTCTGTCCTTTGCAGAACCGGCAGGATTAAGATATTCCAGCTTAGCCAGAAGCGCTTTCCCGCTGACGCCGGCCGCCTTGCTGTACCTTGACGCGCGAAGCAGCGGCGTCCCGCCGATCAGATCCAGTGTGCTTTCTATGATTTTTTCTGCCATATTTGTCTTCCCCTTTGCAAGCAAATTTTCCTGTATTATACCACCTGAGAGGTTTCGGTTCACTCTTTTTCTTGTTTCGCGGATCAGAAATGCCTCGACGAAGCATCTGCTCCTTTCCTGTGCGAATGCCGCCTGGGTTTTGCAGGACAAGCAAAGTTTCCATGTCCTTGGAATAGCAGAGTGCCTGAGTAATCAGCTTATTACGTCGGATGGCTTTCTGGTTTCCTTCGACAAATTCCTCTGGCGTGATTCTCTCTGGGAACGTGCCGGGACAATAAATCCAGATTTAGCGCTGATTTCTTTCTTTGCGCTTTAGTTGTTTTACGGCATTTTTCTTACTCGGTGTGATTATTTATTACTTCCCAATATCCAAACCGTTTTCCACCTTTGCGATCGATGATTCCCTCAGCAATCAGCATCTTGATCATTCTTTGAATCGTAGCTCTGGACAATGCCAGATTTTTTGAAAGATCCTGTTGAGTGATCCGCGGATTTTCCTCTATCTCATCTAAAAGCTTCTCCAAAGCATCTTTCAAAGCATCATCCTGATGCTTTAGAGTGATGCTTTGAGACGAAGCTTTTCCGCTTGTTTTTTCTTATAAACTAGCGTTAAAATCGTCCGATCAGGATTGAATTGTTCTTTAATCTCTGGATCCTTCCAGCCCTTGTCAGCCCAAACAGAGTAGATATCAGGGACACCGCTCCCGGCACGTTCGCCAATAGCAATCAGATTTAACAATTTCATGATTGCCTTGTTTCTCGGATCAGAAATGCCTCCACGAAGCATCTGCTCCTTTCCTGTGCGAATGCTGCCTGGGTTTTGCAGGACAACCTTATTCTGCTCTTTCAGGATAACAATTCCCTGTGGGAGATAGAAATCTGTATTGACAATGCAATTGGCAAGCGCCTCGCGGACTGCTTTATGCACCAGTGTATCATCGACTCTTGAAACCCCATCCAGAGCAAATGGTTTCTCATAATCTCTTGTCAGCTTGTTGTAGACACGGAAAAAGAAATCAAACAGATTCCCGGACCAGTCTCCCGAACTGGACTGTATTCGATCCGTCCAACGGATAGAGGTGTCAAGGACTTCCCTATAATCTAGGAAGTATTCAGGAAAATAGCGGACAATGCGATATTCCTCACCAAACATCAGCAATCCAGCGGCAGTTGGTCGAAGTTCGCTTTCTCCCTTCAGTCGTACTGCCGCGCCAATTTTCTCAAGATATTCTTCTTTAGGCAGTTTCTCCCAAACATGCCCCGGTCTGACAGCAGCATGATAATTCCTATATCCCCGAATTGTTTCATCGCTCAGATCAGCAATCGTATAGTCTTCCAGAACCATCATATCCATGGTGTCTTCAGGCTGGTCCCGCAGCATGCCTTTGATCTCAGCCTGCGTGCAATGATAATCACCTTCCCAATTCCGTCGATAGGTTCCGTTCCAGAGATTATTATTGATATAAACAGGGCGCTGTTCCCGTCTGGCACGCGGCACATAGATCACCATGATCACATCACCGTTCAAATCATACGTTATGACATTCTCGTCGGTAAGCAGATTGATGCTTACCTTAGTCGGATTATTGATCGTATCCCAAAAGTTTTTCTTCATTCTGGCGGCATTCTTCAAGCCGGTAGTATGAAAACTGCCATCAGGGTTTTCTGCAACACCAAGGATGATTACCCCGCCATAGCAGTTTGCCATAGAAGAATAAGTTTCCCAAAGGCTGTTTGGCAATCCGCCCTGAGCTTTCTTGACTTCACGCCGATTGTCTTCTCGATATTCATCAAATTTGCGGATATCAAATACTTCCATAGGAACAAGTTTGAAAAAATGCGAACTAGTTGGCGAATAAACAGATGGTCTCTTGATTCCTCTTGTACTACAGGATAAAATGACGAAAAGAGGTGATTGTAATGGCATTCATTTTCGGTTTTGGGAAGAAAAAAGAAGGGAAGCAAAGGCAAGGCGGTTTCGACTCTTCTAAAGAGACCCCTGTGCTGCACTGCAGCATCTGCAACGGTGAGCAGGTAGCCGGGTTTAAGGATCTTGTCACAGGTCATTTCCGTGATGTCCGCCTCATCCGGTCAGAAGCTGAACTGGACGAATTCCGGAGAGAATACGGTATCACCGGGGATATTCCGCGGGAGTACTGAGAATTGCAGCATCGCCAGGGATATTCCGCATGAGTACTGTAAGCAAGCATTATCTGATTTATATTCCGCAACATAAACAAAACTGCATATCCAGCCGCACAAGCACTGTATCCGTTCCAAGAGTCTATTTCAGATACTGCATAATAATTCTCTCAATCTTCTTTGAGTCCAGAGGCTGTCTCGTCGTCTCAAAGGTGTAGATCATCTGCCTTCCGGGCAACAGGCCTGACTGCTCGTACGTGTCCATTTTTCTGAAGGCGTCCTCTCTGTAATAGTGATCATCCATCAATCCAAAATGTTCCCAGAACAATTCTCTGCGGCCTTTCGTACGAAGAATCATAAAATCAGGATGGAATGTTATCCCGTTCAGGATCAGCGGATATTCATACCGGTAAGGTATCTCATACCGATTAAGTGTGTTTGCAATCAGCATTTCTGATTTCGATCTCACTCTTTCGCCGCGGTCAGAGAAAAATTCGGGCTGAGCATCATTGAACCCTTTTCCCTGATATTTTACATTTCTCCATTCTTCTA
>CADBNA010000067.1 GCA_902795835.1 uncultured Lachnospiraceae bacterium
GCCGAGGCAGAGCAGGCTGCTCTGCGCGCTGAGGCAGAGGCGGCACAGGAGAATACTGCTCTTCCGGAGACAGCCGGAACCGTGCTTCCCGCAGAGATTCCCGCAGAAGCGCCTGCGGCGAAACCAGCTGCACCTGTCTCTCATGATGCGGCTCCCATTCAGGGCGAGACAGCGGAAAATGCCGCTCCCGAAGCCCGTGAAAGCAAGCCTGCCAATGTAAAAGAGACCGCCGCGGGAGCAGTCTCCCGTCCGCATGGCCAAAGGAGCGCTGCCGACCGTCCGCAGGGTGCGAGAAGCGCCGGAGACCGCCCGCAGGGCCCGAGAAGCTACGGAGACCGTCCGCAGGGCGCGAGAAGTGCCGGAGACCGTCCGCAGGGCGCGAGAGGCTACGGAGACCGTCCGCAGGGCGCGAGAAGTGCCGGAGACCGTCCGCAGGGCGCAAGAAGTTATGGGGACCGTCCGCAGGGACGTCCGGGCTTTGGCCAGGCAGGTGCGCAGGGCAGGACCGGCGGATTCGGAGCAAGGGACGACGGGCGCGGAGGCAGCCGTTTCGGACAGAACCGTCCGGCCGGCGGCAGACCGGGAGCCGGCAGACCGGCCGCTATGGACATGGGCGTGAAAAAGCCCGGCCGTGATGCCAGCCATAACCGGGATAAGGATAAGACAAAGGGTGAAAAGAGAGACGGCAGATTTGCTTCTGACAGCAGAAACGGCCGCGGCGGACAGAAGAATCTGATTCCGAAGGCCCTTCAGAAGCCCGTGCACCGTCAGAAAGAAGATAAGAAAGAAGAAGTAAGGGAGATCACGCTTCCCGAGAAGATGACAATTCGCGAGCTGGCTGAAAAAATGAAGATGCAGCCGTCCGCCATCGTGAAGAACCTCTTCCTGAAAGGAGAAATCTGCACCGTAAATCAGGAGATTGATTACGACAAGGCAGAGGAAATCGCACTGGAGTACGATATCATCGCTTCCCCTGAGGAAAAAGTCGATGTGATTGCCGAACTTCTCAAAGAAGATGAAGAGGAAGAGACGGTTATGGTCTCACGGCCGCCGGTTGTCTGTGTCATGGGACATGTCGACCACGGCAAAACCTCTCTTCTGGATGCGATCCGTCACTCTCATGTGACAGACCGGGAGGCCGGCGGCATTACGCAGAATATCGGCGCTTATGTCGTCAGAATCGATGACCGGAAGATCACCTTCCTGGATACGCCCGGCCACGAAGCGTTTACGGCCATGCGTATGCGCGGTGCGAATTCCACGGATATAGCCGTGCTGGTCGTGGCGGCGGATGACGGCGTAATGCCCCAGACAATAGAGGCAATCAACCACGCGAAAGCCGCCAATGTCGAGATCATCGTAGCAATCAACAAGATTGATAAGCCCGGCGCCAACATAGACAGGGTGAAGCAGGAACTGTCTGAGTACGGCCTGATCCCCGAGGACTGGGGCGGAAGCACGGTTTTTGCAGAGGTATCCGCCAAAGCCAAAGAAGGTATTGACAACCTGCTCGAGCTGATTCTGCTGACCGCAGATATCCTTGAACTGAAGGCCAACCCAGAGCGCAAGGCCAGAGGCCTGGTTCTGGAAGCAAAGCTGGATAAGGGCAAAGGCCCGGTCGCCAATATCCTCGTTCAGAAGGGCACGCTGCATGTAGGCGACTATATTGCCTGCGGCGCCGCTTCCGGAAAAGTCAGGGCCATGATGGACGAGAATTCCAGACGTCTGAAAGAGGCGGGCCCGTCAACTCCCGTGGAGGTGCTCGGCCTGAATGATGTGCCAAATGCCGGTGAGATCCTGGTGGTGACCGATACCGACAAAGAGGCCAAGAATTTTGCCGCTACCTTTATCTCCGAAGGCAAGAACAAGCTTCTGGAGGAGACGAAGTCCAGGATGTCCCTGGATGATCTGTTCAGTCAGATCCAGGAAGGCACGCTGCAGGAGCTGAACCTGATAGTGAAGGCGGATGTGCAGGGCTCTGTCGAGGCGCTGAAGCAGTCTCTGCTGAAGCTCTCCAATGATGAGGTCCTTGTGAAGATTATCCACAGCGGTGTCGGAGCGATCAGCGAATCGGATATTTCCCTGGCTTCTGCGTCCAATGCCATAGTCGTAGGCTTTAACGTGCGTCCGGACGCCACCGCAAAATCCATGGCCGATCAGGAAAAGGTCGACATCCGGCTCTACAAGGTCATTTATCAGGCAATCGATGATATTGAGGCCGCCATGAAGGGCATGCTGGCTCCGGTCTACGAAGAGAAGGTGACCGGTCATGCAGAGATCCGCCAGCTGTTCAAGGCTTCCGGAATCGGGACGATTGCGGGAAGCTATGTGACAGACGGAACGATCCAGAGAGGCTGCAAAGTGCGCATCAGCCGCGGCGGCAACCAGATCTTTGAGGGTAATCTGGCTTCCCTGAAGCGGTTCAAGGACGACGTAAAGGAAGTCCGCACCGGCTATGAGTGCGGTCTGGTATTTGAAGGTTTCAATGACATTCAGGAACTGGATCAGGTCGAGGCCTATATCATGGTTGAAGTGCCCCGCAGCTGACCGGGACTGGTTTTCATTACAGGTGGGTTTGATCAGAGATGAGAAAAAACAGCGTAAAAAATACACGCGTCAATGAAGCGGTCCGGGAAGAACTCAGCAGGATTATCCGCACGGAAATCAAGGATCCCCGTATCGCGATGATGACATCGGTGACCTCTGCGGTTGTGGCCCCTGACCTGAAGACCTGCCGCGTGATGATCAGCGTGCTGGGAGACGAACAGCAGAAAAAAGACACCATGGACGGGCTGCGAAGCGCCGAGGGCTTTGTGCGGCGCGCGCTGGCCAGGTCGCTGAACCTGCGCAACACGCCGGAACTTCGCTTTGTTCTGGATGAGTCTATTGAATACGGTGTGCGTATGTCAAAAATCATCGATGATGTAGTCGGGGCAGACGAAGCCCGGGCGGCAGAGGAAACGGCGGAAGATGGCGGCAGCGGGACAGAAGAGGAGTAAGAATGACGAAAAAGAGGGAGATTGGTGAATTCCTGCAGGGGGTGAACCGCGTGGCGATTGCCGGACACGTCAATCCGGACGGCGACTGTATCGGCTCCTGCATGGGAACCTATCTGTATCTGCGGGACAACTATCCGGATATCCGCTCTGACGTCTATCTGGAGCCGGCGAGCGCTGTTTTTGACTTCATTGCAGACCTTGATAAAGCACAGGACAGCCTGCCGGAGGATGCCTCCTGCGATCTTCTGATTCTGCTGGATGTCAGCAGCAGGGAGCGGATCGGTGTGGCCGGCGCCCTCCTGGAAAAAACAGAGAAAATTCTCTGTTTTGACCATCATGTGACGAATCCGGGAGGTTATACCTGGTTTTTCAATGAGCCCGATGCCAGTTCCGCGTCTGAGGTGGTATACGGATTTATGGATGAGGACAGGGTGAGTGCCGACTGCGCGGCCGCTATCTACACCGGAATCGTGAATGATACAGGCGTCTTTCAGTATGCGAGCACGTCCCCGGATACCATGCGTCTGGCAGCGCGGCTGATGGAGAAGGGAATTCCTTTTTCCAGGATTGTTGACCAGTCCTATTTTCAGAAAAGCTGGGAGCAGAACCGCGCCTGCGGCCATGTCCTTCTGAACAGCGAGCTTTTTTACGGGGGGCAGCTGATTATGGGCACTCTTTCTGCAGAGGAGATGTGTGACCTGCATGTTGCGCCCATGGACATGGAGGGTATCGCCGAAGCTCTTCGCAGCACGATCGGCGTGGAGGTGTCGGCCTTCCTGTACGAGAAAGAGCCCGGTGTGTGCAAGGTCAGTCTCCGCTCAAAGGAAACAGCGGATGTCAGCGGCCTGGCACAGACCTTCGGAGGCGGCGGCCATATACATGCTGCAGGCTGTCTGCTGCTGTGCCCCCTGGCCGAGGCAAAGGAGAAGATACGGGAAGGATGCAAAAGCCTTTTTCGGGAGGAAGAGTCATGACGGATGGCGTCCTGATCGTGAACAAACCGGCAGGCTTTACTTCTCATGATGTAGTGGCAAAGCTGCGCGGCATTCTGCACCAGAAAAAGATAGGTCATACCGGGACGCTGGATCCGGATGCGACAGGCGTTTTGCCGGTCTGCCTGGGGAAAGCTACGAAGCTTTGCAGTTTTCTGACAGACGAGAAAAAGAGTTACGAGGCCGTGGTGCTGCTGGGAACGGAGACAGACACACAGGATGTTTCCGGACATGTGAAAGCACAGCGGCCTGTCTGCTGTACAGAGGAAGAAATACGGGAGACGGTGCGCGGCTTCCTGGGTCCGCAGCTGCAGGTGCCGCCCATGTATTCCGCCCTGAAAAGAGACGGAAAAAAGCTCTATGAGCTGGCCAGGGCCGGGATAGAAGTTGAGAGGGAGCCCAGGCCGGTGACATTTTTTGACATTACTGTTGCATGGACAGACCTGCCGCGCTTCTGCATCCGGGTGACCTGCTCACGTGGCACCTATATCCGGACGCTCTGTCATGATATCGGACAGCGCCTTGGCTGCGGCGCCTGTATGGAGTCTCTGGTGCGGACCGGGGTCGGCTGCTTTTCACTGGAAGACGCCAAAGGTCTGGAAGAGATTCAGGCGGCGGCTGATGCCGGGACGGCCGGAGACCTGATTATTCCGACAGACGCCATGTTCCGCCGCCTTCCGGGGGTCCGGACAGCGACTGCGGCGGATGCGGCCGCCCGCAACGGCAATCCGGTCCCGGCGGGACTGACGGAGATTTTTGAACCCCCGGCCGTGGAGGACAGAGAAGAGCTGTGCTCCGGAGCGGGAGATGAAGGGTCAGAAGATGTGCGGCTGTATGACAGCTGCAGGCAGTTTGTCGGGATATTCCGCCTGAAGGGGACGTATTGGAAGCCCGTGCAGATGTTCTGGGCCGGCTGAGAAATGCAGAACAGAGAGAACGAATCGGTATGGAATACATTACAGAACTCCAAAACTATCATTCGGACAGGCCGACGGCAGTGACGCTCGGAAAATTCGACGGGGTGCACCGCGGTCACAGGAAGCTGATCCGGCGGGTGCACATTCTGGCCAGAAAGAATGGCTGGAAGGCGGCTGTTTTTACATTTACCGTATCGCCGCAGGTGTCGATGGGCGCCCGTCCGATGCAGATGCTGATGACCAACGCAGAACGGCGCGCCCTTCTGCGGGAGATGGATGTCGAGCTTCTGGTGGAATGTCCGTTCACACCTCAGCTGCGGAGCATGGAGGCGGAACGGTTCGTACAGGAGATCCTGCTGGACAGACTGCATGCGAAAACGGTGGTTGTCGGCACGGACTTCCATTTCGGAAAGGACCGGCTGGGCAATCCGGAAATGCTGCAGCGGCTCGGTGCAGAGCTCGGTTTTGATGTTGAAATCATCCCGAAGGAACGCGTGGAAGACAGGGATATCAGCAGCAGCTATATCCGTCAGGTGATCCGGGAAGGCAAGATGGAAAAAGCGGCGGAGCTGCTGGGCTATCCGTATTATATCACAGGGGTAATCGTGCACGGACGGCATCTGGGGCATAAACTCGGCTTTCCTACCATCAACCAGCTGCCGGAGAAGGAGAAGTTGCTGCCGCCCAGGGGCGTCTATGTCTCGCGCACGCGGGTGGCCGGCAGAATGCTGGAAGGCGTGACCAATATCGGCGTCCGGCCTACCGTGAGCGGCTCATCCCTGAGCGTGGAGACCTATCTGTTTGACTGCGCGCTGGACCTGTACGGGCAGGAAGCCAGAGTTGAGCTGCTGTCCTGGCGAAGACCGGAAAAAAAGTTCCTCTCACTGGAGGACCTGAAAACCGCCATCGATCATGACATACAGGACGCTGACCACTGGTTTCAGTAAGGCGTCGGGGACTTGCCGGCAGGCCCTGCCGGATCCGGAAAGACTGAGGTGCGGAATTGAGCAAGGCACTATACATTGCAGAGAAGCCTTCCGTTGCCAGAGAATTTGCCGCGGCGCTGCATGAGGATCTGCAGCGCCGTGACGGGTATCTGGAATCGGAAAACAGCGTTGTGACCTGGTGTGTCGGACATCTGGTCACGATGAGCTATCCCGAAAAATATGATGAGAAATACAGGCGGTGGTCCTTTGATACACTGCCTTTTTTGCCTGCTGTTTTCAAATATGAAGTGATCGGGAACACAGAGAAGCAGTTTAAGATCGTAAGCGGCCTGCTGAACAGGGAGGATATCGGGACGATTTATGTGTGCACCGATTCCGGAAGGGAAGGAGAATACATATACCGTCTGGTCGCCATGATGGCGAATGTCCCATCTGCGAAAGAACAGCGCCGGGTATGGATCGACTCGCAGACGGAGGAGGAAATTCGGCGCGGCATACGCGAGGCGAAGCCGATAACCGCCTATGACAACCTGTCGGATGCGGCCTATCTCCGCGCAAAGGAAGACTATCTGATGGGCATTAATTTTTCCAGGGCCCTGTCTCTCCGCTATGCGTATACCCTGTCGGATTATCTGGGAAGCAAATACCAGGCGATTTCCGTCGGCCGCGTAATGACCTGCGTGCTCGGCATGGTCGTCCGGAGGGAGAGGGAGATCCGAAGCTTTGTGAAGACCCCCTACTATCGCGTAATCGGCCATCTTTTTCTGAATGACAGAATATTTGACGGAGAGTGGAGAGCCGCTGAGGGAAGCCGGTATTATCAGAGCCCGCGGCTGTACAGGGAAAACGGCTTCCGTGAAAAAAGCGATGCTGAAGAGCTGTGCCGGGTTCTGGCCGATGCGGCCGGCAGGACGGGGAAGAAAGTCCGGGACGGACAGGAAAAAATTCTGACCGTTGAAAAGGCGGAGAAAAAAACCGTCCGGCGGAACCCGCCTCTTCTCTACAACCTGGCGGAGGTTCAGAATGACTGCTCCCGCCTGTTTCATATCAGTCCGGACAACACACTGCAGATCATCCAGGAACTCTATGAAAAGAAGCTGGTGACGTACCCCAGAACGGATGCCCGGGTTCTGTCTGAGGCGATCGCAAAGCAGATCGACAGAAATATCCGCGGTCTGCAGAATTACGGGCCCTGTGCGGAGTTTGCGAGGGAAATCCTGGAAAAGGGATCCTATAAGGGCATAGCTAAAACCAGATATACGGATGACAGACAGATCACGGATCACTATGCGATCATTCCCACAGGCCAGGGCCTGCGGGAACTGGGCAGGCTGCAGGATCTGTCCGCACGGGTATATGATCTGATTGTCCGCCGCTTCCTTGGCATCTTTCTGCCCCCGGCCGTATATAAGAAGGTTTCGCTGGTCACCTTTACGGACATACCTGGCAGTGCTGACGGGGAAACATACCGGGAGAGACTGTTCTCCAATTTCAGCGTCCTGACGGACGAGGGATACCTGAAGGCCGCTTACCGGCCAAAGAACAGGGAAGGCGCGGGAGAAAAGACGGAGACAGAGGGGGCCGGAAAACAGGAGGCGGATGCAGACGGAAAAATTTTGGGACAGGAAGAAAAACGGAATCCGGATGAGCAGCAGGAGATCACCGGGGATGCCGCTCTGCTGGAGGCGCTTTCCGGGATCAGAAAGGGCAGCCGTCTGCCGGTCCGGAGCTTTTCCGTCAAAGAAGGAGAGACTGCCCCGCCCAAACGGTATTCCTCCGGTTCGATGATCCTGGCCATGGAAAATGCAGGACAGCTGATCGAGGATGAGGAGCTGCGGGAACAGATCCGCGGCAGCGGCATCGGCACTTCCGCAACCAGAGCCGAAATCCTGAAGAAGCTGTTCAACATCCGGTACCTGGCCCTGAACAAAAAGACGCAGATCATCACGCCCACGCAGATGGGAGAGATGGTATATGATGTCGTAAATACGTCGATCCGGCCGCTGCTGAATCCGGAGCTGACGGCCAGCTGGGAAAAGGGACTGACCTATGTGTCGGAAGGATCTATCCGCTCCGAGGAGTATATGGAGAAGCTGGAGAATTTCGTCTCCCGGCATACGGTGCATGTGCGCGATACGGACAACAGGGCGATCCTGCGACGGTGCTTTGACCAGACGGCCGTATACTACCGGAAAAAAAGCGGTGCTCCCGCCCGAAGCAGAAAAGGCACCGCCGGAAAGGAGAAGAGCACTTCGGGAAGAGAAAAGAGTACTTCCGGAAGAGAGAAAAATACATCCGACACAGTGTGATAATAATTTGTCAATTGCGTAAAAAGCACTTTACGTGGTGGAACATTTATGCGAAAATGAGACGTGAACTGATCATACTTTTTGAAAGGAGTCAAGGCGATGATTTATTCGAAGGAAGTTGAGATGATGTGCCCGGTCCATCAGGGCGTACATCATGGCGCGGCACCGATTCCGGAGGAGGCAAACTGGGTACAGGCTAAGCAGGTCGGTGATATATCTGGCTTTACACACGGTATCGGCTGGTGTGCTCCGCAGCAGGGCTGCTGCAAGCTGTCTCTGAACGTGAAAGACGGCATAATCCAGGAGGCACTGGTGGAGACACTGGGCTGCTCCGGAATGACGCATTCCGCAGCTATGGCAGCGGAGATTCTTCCCGGCCTTACGGTTCTGGAAGCGCTGAACACAGACCTGGTATGCGATGCAATTAATACGGCAATGAGAGAATTATTCCTTCAGATTGTGTACGGCCGTTCTCAGAGCGCGTTCTCAGAAGACGGACTTCCCATCGGCGCCGGGCTCGAAGATCTTGGCAAGGGCAACCGCTCCCAGATCGGCACCATGTACGGCACAGTGGCAAAAGGTCCCCGCTATCTGGAGATGACAGACGGCTATGTCACGGATCTGGCGCTGGACGAAGATGATGAGATCATCGGCTACAAATACGTTAACTTCGGCAAGATGATGGACTTCATCAAAGCCGGTGATGATGCCAATACCGCCCTTGAGAAAGCAAAAGGTCAGTACGGCCGTGTCGCCGATGCCGCAAGATTCATTGATCCTAGAAAACAGTGAGAGAGGAGGACGTCAAAGATGGCTTTATTTGAATCCTATGAGAGAAGAGAAAAACAGATTCTGGCAAAGCTCGCTGAGTACGGGATCAATTCCATAGAAGAGACAGCCGAAATCACAAAGGCAGCAGGACTGGACGTCTATCATCAGGTAGAGGGTATCCAGCCGATTTGTTTCGAAAACGCAAAATGGGCCTACACGGTAGGCGCGGCCATCGCAATCAAAAAGAACTGCCGTAAGGCATCCGAAGCGGCTGCGGCAATCGGCGAAGGACTGCAGGCGTTCTGTATTCCCGGATCCGTGGCTGACCGCCGCAAAGTAGGTCTCGGACACGGCAACCTGGGCAAGATGCTTCTGGAAGAAGACACCGAATGCTTTGCCTTCCTGGCCGGCCATGAGTCCTTTGCCGCTGCAGAGGGCGCCATCGGTATTGCAGAGAAGGCAAACAAGGTTCGTCAGAAACCGCTGCGCGTCATCCTGAACGGTCTTGGAAAAGATGCTGCCCAGATTATTTCCCGTATCAATGGCTTTACTTACGTAGAGACAAAATACGACTATAAGACCGGCGAGCTGGAAGAAGTCTTCCGGAAATGCTACTCCAAAGATCCGGAGAGCGCCCGCGCGAAAGTCAACTGCTACGGTGCCAATGACGTACAGGAAGGCGTAGCCATCATGTGGAAAGAAAATGTCGATGTCTCCATCACCGGCAATTCCACCAACCCGACCCGCTTCCAGCATCCGGTAGCAGGCACGTACAAGAAGGAACGCGTAGATGCCGGCAAGAAGTACTTCTCCGTGGCATCCGGCGGCGGCACAGGCCGTACCCTTCATCCGGACAACATGGCTGCCGGCCCCGCTTCCTACGGCATGACCGATACCCTCGGCCGCATGCACAGTGACGCGCAGTTCGCAGGCTCCTCCTCCGTCCCGGCCCACGTCGAGATGATGGGCCTGATCGGCGCAGGCAACAACCCGATGGTCGGCATGACCGTCGCCGTCGCCGTATCGGTAGAGCAGGCCGCGAAGGAAGGGAAATTCTGAAA
>CADBNA010000068.1 GCA_902795835.1 uncultured Lachnospiraceae bacterium
CTGGTGCGGCAGCCCCATTTTGAAGCACCTTGCGGCAGCCTCTTTATTAAGCGCCTTACGGCCGGTTTGCGGACAGCGGTTATGAACCTACGAATCCTGCCGCAGCGCCTTTGCCGCCTCCAGGACCGCGTCCCTGTCCTCATCCGTGAGCGTTCCGGGCTTCCATGCGACGCCGGCGTGATCATTCCTGTAGCGGGGAATCAGATGGACGTGAAAATGAAAGACCGTCTGGCCTGCGGCTTCGCCGTTATTCTGGACGATGTTGTAGCCGTCGCACGGGAGAGCGTCCTTCATGACGGAAGTGACCTTTTTGGCTGTCTGAATGGCTTTTGCCGCCAGCTCGTCGGGAATCTCCCAGAGATTGGCATAGTGCTGCTTCGGCAGAATCAGGGCATGGCCGCGGGTGGCGGGGCCCAGATCCAGGATCACCCGGAAATCTTCATCTTCGTATAAGGTGGCCGAGGGAATCTCTCCGGCCGCAATCTTGCAGAAAATACAATCACTCATTTCATCATACCTCTCTTGCCGCGTGTACTGTCAGCTGACTAATTTCCAGATAAATCATAAAGTCCCCCGGAGAAAAAGTCAATCCGGAGGGCAGCCTTGTTTTTATGCTGCCCAGACGATATAATATGCTTACAATGTCAGAAAATACGGGACAATCCGTAATCTGTCCATATCAGACATACAAGGAGGAGCCGAATATGTTTATTACCTGCCTGGATCTGGAAGGCGTGCTTGTGCCGGAGATCTGGATCGCCTTTTCAGAAAAGAGCGGCATCCCGGAACTGAAAAGGACCACCAGAGATGAGCCGGACTATGACAAGCTGATGAAATGGAGGCTGGGCATTCTGAAAGAGCACGGCCTGGGACTGAATGAGATCCGGGAGACCATTGCGCAGATCGATCCGCTTCCGGGCGCCAGGGAATTCCTGGATGAACTGCGCTCCTTCACACAGGTGCTCATTCTCAGCGATACGTTTGAGCAGTTTGCCATGCCGCTGATGAAGAAGCTGGGCTGGCCTACCCTCATGTGCAATACGCTGGAAGTGGGTGAGGGCGGCGAGATCACGGGATACCGGCTGCGCACGAAAAACACCAAGCTGACGACCGTAAAAGCCCTGCAGTCCATCGGCTATGACACGATCGCCGCAGGCGACAGCTTCAATGATCTGGCGATGATCCAGGCCAGCCGGGCAGGTTTTCTCTTCCGCAGTACGGATCAGATCCGCAGGGACTATCCGGAGCTGCCGGCCTTTGAGACCTTTGAAGAGCTGCTGGCGGGGATCCGGGGCGCGATGGGCGGTGCGTCATAGATGATAGGACTGTATTTTTTTCTGTTTCTGTGGCTCCTGACAGCAGCCGGCGGAATTCTGGCCCTGATCCGCATCCACAGAAAAAAGCTGAACTGGAACTTCAAGCTGACGGCGCTGCTACTGGTATTTCTCCTGATCCTGATCATGCGCATGACAGTTAATCTGTTCGCTTCCTTTGATCCGGGAACGGAAACGATAACGCAGCTGAGCCCGGTCGAAAGAATACTGGACAGCTTTGTCCACTCATTCCAGACATTCAGTATGGATGAGGATTATACGGACTATACCGGAAGGGGAAAGGCGCTTTTCCTCGAGACTTTCGGGCCGGGCATGGCAGCTGCCTACGGCTTCTCCATATCATTTTTGAATATTCTGGCACCGGTCATGGGAGGGGCTGTGCTGCTGGAAATCCTGACAGGGGTTTTTCCGCGGCTGAAACTGACGCTTCGCCCGCGGAGGAGAAAACTGGTTTTTTCGGAGGTGAATAAGGAATCCGTCACTCTGGCGGAGGATCTGATGCGGGACGGCAATTACGGCAGGATCATGTTCTGGGAAACGGCCTTCCAGCGCCGCTTTCATCTGAAGCCTGTTCTGGTTTTCACCGATGCCTATGCGGATGAGGAGTCGGAGGCGAAATCCGAACTGTACGACAGGCTGAGTGTCCTCGGGGCAATCTGCGTGAAAACAGATCTGCAGTGCCTGCCGCTTGTTCATTCAAAATCGGCGTACTATTTTCTGATGGATGAAAACGAGGAGAAAAATATCTCAGCGGCCGCCGGGCTGCTGGACGGCGATGCTTTCGGAAGAATAATGTGGCCGCAGGGGGAAGAACAGGATATTCTCCGGACAAAAGTGTCTGTCTTCTGCCAGAGCGATCACAGCCTCGTGACAGTCAACCGGATCTGCAGGGAAAGAGATGACCTGATCGTTCGCCCGATCCGTGATTATACCAATACCGCCGTGAATCTCCTGTATGAGGTCCCGCTGTTTCTGCCGCTGCTGCACGGAGAAGAACGGCCGGATACCGGGAAGGAGACGGATCGTTCAGGAAATACCCGGGAACCGTTCGGACGCTTCCTGACCGAGCGGGATGCCGACGGCCGGATCGGCGGGCTGCTGCCTGAGAGAGAACTCCATGTGACGATACTGGGCTGCGGAGATCTGGCTGAAGAAATCTTCAAGGCTGTGTACTGGTGCGGGCAGATCGGCGGTGTCCAGCTCTTCATCCGTGTGCTTGCCGATCATGCGCAGGCACTGCGCAGCAGGCTGGAACGGGACTGTCCGGAACTGTTTTCCGTCTGCGAGGACAGGGAGAGGCCGGCTTCCGCCAGGGCAGAAGAGGATCTGCTGCGGATTTATCCGCACACTTCGTCAGGGCTTCGGAATGCGCCGTATGCCGTACTGGAAGGCTTCACAGAGACGGCAGATGTCCTGGATCCGGAGCAATTCCCGGAGGAAGTTCTCTCCGGGACGGATTACTATGTAATAGTGCTGGGAGAAGATGAGAAAAACCTGTTCGCTGCCGGGCAGCTCCGGCGGGAACTGGTCAAAAAAGCTATGGATGCCGGCAGAGAAAGACATCCTGTCATCGCTCCGGCGATATTTGACGCCCGGGTGGCCAGAGCATTTACAGAAAAAGAACCGGGGCCGTACGAGCCTTATTTAATGCCGTTCGGCACTCTGGACAGCCGTTTTTCCTGCAAAAACATCTTTATGTCGGATGTAACGGCAGATGCCCTGAGAAGCGACCTCCTTTATGATGAAAAACAGCACAAGGAGCGGCGCAGGGATGAATACTCTTACTGGTCCAATATCATGCGCGCCGTTCACGCTCCCTATAAGCTGTATGGCATGGGTGTTTTGACAGACGTTGACCTGTCTGCACCGGCGTCTGAGCGGTTCCGCGGGATAAAGGCGGAGATTGCCCCGGATGACCAGGCGTTTGTGTGGATGGAACACCGGCGCTGGTGCGCGTATCTGCGGGCGCAGGGATTCAGCAGGCCTTCGGCGGAGCAGCACCGGATCTATTTTGAAGAGACGGGAAAACACAAGAACCTTGACCTGCGCCTTCACAACTGCCTGACGGAGAGCGGTTTGCGCGGGAAAGACCTGGCCGGGATCAGCGAGGAGGATATCTCCCGGTATGATGCGCTGGATCTGGCGGCTGTCGAGGCCTGCCATATGGACTGCCTGCGGAACGGAACGGAAGAGACGCCGGAAGTGCGGCAGGCTTCGGAATACAAACAGTATGATGAGTTTAGCCGGGACGCCGCCGCACAGGAGATGCTGGAGAGGCTGCCGGTGTAAAGAGTTTATCAGAGGGAATACTGGAAAGGCTGCCGGTGTAAAGCCGGCATCAGATGGGAAACATACTGTCGAAAGGAAGGACACGCTATGGCATACACCGCTCTGGAAAAAATGCGAAGAGATAACCGGGAACGCTACGGGAGAGATGTCGGCCCCTGTCAGCCGGCCCTGTATGGCGGCGGCCTGGAGAGGACAGACCTGAAATCATCGGCTCTCCGGTTCCTGCACAACCGCTGCGAAGAACTCAAATTTGACGCCGCAGCGGCAAGAAAAGAGGCGGAAACCGGCGTGCTGCAGGGCACCAGCCTGAAGCCGGGGCAGATCCCTTACAATATGCAGATGGATATCAACCGCCTCTGCCTTGAGAAAGCGCTGGAACGCTTTATTGAATCCGGTGTCGCAGACGATGCCTACGATGTGTATTACTGCTATCTGGAGATCTTTTTCGGACACTACGGAAAGTCCAAGAAGATGGTGGAACTGCTCTCTGAATTCGAGTCCAACGGCAGTTCCCTGCTCATGAAGCACAGGGATCACTATTCCCATTCCGTCTATGTGTTTGCCCTGGGGCTGGCGATCTATGAGACCAACAGTGTCTATCGGGAAAAATTCCGGACGTTCTACGGAATCGGCACGAAGGCGGGCAGAACCGGCAGCGGGCAGGCGGGGAGTGACGGCAGAGGACAGACGGTCAGTGCTGCGGCAGAGCGAAAGGCGGCAAACCTGTTCCTGGAATACTGGGGACTGACCTCCCTGTTTCACGATATCGGGTATCCCTTTGAACTGCCTTTTGAACAGGTCATGTCGTATTTCGAGGTGAACCGCCAGAAACGCGGCAAGGGCAGCCTGTATATTGCCTACCGGGATATGGATGTCCTGACAGCGATCGGGAACGCGGCAAAGAAACAGTTTAAGAAGCTGTACGGCAGAGAGTTCAGCCATGTGACGGAGCTTCTGGCATTTGACATTGCGGCAAAGCTCGGGGAGCGGTACGGCATTTCCGAAGAGGGTATGCTGGATGTGCTGACCAGGAAGCCGACAGCCCCCGGTGACTTTGGCTACTTTATGGACCATGCCTTCTTCAGCGCCTGCAGGCTGTTTCAGGAGATGGAGGATTCCGTTGGCGCAGCGGCAATGGAAAAGATGCATGTGGATGCCCTGTCAGCCATTATGCTTCACAACAGTCTGTTCAAATTCTCCATTTCCTTCTACAAGGATAAGAAAAAGCGCAGGCCGCCTCTGCGTATGGAGGATCACCCCCTGGCATACATGCTGATGATCTGCGACGAACTGCAGTGCTGGGACCGGACCGCCTACGGCCGGAATTCCAGGACAGAACTGCATCCGATGGCAGTGGACTTTGATTTCGCCGGAAATGCCATCCATGCCTGCTACTATTATGACATCGCCGAGCGGGACAAGATTGATGCGTTCAGGGCCTCATACAAGGCCTGGGAAGTCGGCGGAGAGCACGGAGAGGCGCCGCGGCTGAAGGCATACAGCGATATGGCAGAGAAGGAACAGCGGTTCACGGCTGATATAGAGAAGATCGTGGACACGGCGGACATTCCGCTTCATATTGTACCTGATACCAGGAGAAGCAACCGGAAGAGCAAGCATATCTTCCTGTCCAGCAGCAATTTCCTGCACTTATATGATTTTGCCGTGGCCCTTCACGGCAGGAACCGCGGCGGGGATACAACGACAGAAGAACTGGAGCGTCAGTTTGAGGCTCTTTCCCTGGAGTACCAGCTCTCCACTTTGAACAGGGCAAAGAATTTCAGCCGCTATCTGGACGCAATTGACTGCTTCTATACCGACAAGCCGGTGGACTATGAGATGGTGACGGAATTCACACCGCAGGAAGCCGCCGTATTTGCCCCCATGGAACACGAGAGATGGATCCGTGATCACCAGATGATGGGCTGGATCTTCGGAACAGATTACGAAACGGTTCCGCTGCCTGAAGGAGTGGATTCTGACTCGCCGAAGGGAAAGACAATGCGAAAAGCCATGCGCGAACAGATGCGCTGCCACAAGCTGGCTATGGACGGCACCGTCTCAACAGAAGACATCCGGGTACATTACCAGTCGCTTTCCGAAGCGGATCAGGACAAGGACTGGAAGCCGTTTAACAGCATGCTGAAACTGCTGAAGAAGTTCGACGGGCTGCGGATTTACCGACTGGGTGTCTGAATCCCTTACAGGAGGCGTCTATGCAGTATATAACCAGGGGCATGAGTAATCCGAAGGGAAAGCCGAAGGTCTATTTCTCCTGCCATCCGGCTGATTTTGAGACAGCCTTTCCGCTGATTACGGAGGATCTGCTGCGCCATGCGAACTGTGCCATCTGGTACGAGCCGCAGCCCGGAGCCGGTCCTGAGGGAACGGATGCGGGGCAGACCGTGACCCCGGCAGGGAAGGATTCAGGCAGAACCGCTTCCGCCGGTTCCGGAGAAGAGAGCGAACTCGAGGAAATCCTGGGTGGGATGCAGCTGGTGGTATTCGCAGTGTCTTCCCGTTTCCTCTATGAGGCAAACCGGGCGAAGGATCTGGAACTGCCCATGGCGCTGCGCCTGCACATCCCCGTACTGCCGATCATGCTGGAAAATGGCCTGGGCTATGCTTTCAGCAATACCTGCGCCAAGATCCAGGTCGTGCCGCGGTACGGGACGGACCCGACGGCCATACCCTATGACGAGGTTCTGGAAACCTTCCTGCAGTCGGTCCTGGTCGGGGACGAACTGGCGGAAAAGGTGCGGGACGCCTTTGACGCTTATGTCTTCCTGAGCTATCGGAAAAAAGACCGCCGTCATGCGCAGCGCCTGATGCGGCTGATCCATGAGAACCCGCAGTTCCGGGACATTGCCATCTGGTACGATGAATTTCTGGTGCCCGGCGAGGGCTTTAACGAAGCGATCAAAGACGCTTTTGAAAAGAGTTCCCTGTTTGCCATGGCAGTTACGCCCCACCTTGAGGAAGAGGGCAACTATGTCATGCGGGTGGAATACCCAATGGCAAGGGATCGAAGGAGCGGACGCAGCGATTTTGAAATTGTTCCGGTTGAGATGTATGAGCCGGCGGATGCCGTGGAGGGAAAGGACTGGCGGATTAATCCGGACAGACTGAAGGAGCACAGTGAGTTCAAGTACCGGGAGATCACGAATCTCCGGGATGAGCATCGCATCCCGGAGCTGAACCGGACGTTTGTGGAGGCTCTCTCCCGCATCGCAAAAAAAGAAAATGACGGTTCCGCGCAGCACCGGTTCTTTATCGGCCTGGCTTATCTGAACGGAATCGATGTGGAGATCAATCAGGAAAAAGCCCTGGAACTGCTTACCGGTGCCGCGCTGGATCTGGTGCCGTGTATGGATGCCACGGCAAAGCTGGCTGACATGTACCGGAACGGAGAGGGCGTCGGCGCCGATTTGGGGGAGGCCATACGCTGGCAGCAGCTGCTGGCATCCCAATACCGGGCAGCATGGGAAATAAACCATGATCCGGATGAACACAGGGGGTATGGAACGCAGTATTTCAAAGCCCTTCGAAAGCTGTCTGATATGCAGCGCGAGGCAGGATGCGTCCGGGACGCCGTGGACACTGCCCGTCAGGCGCTGGATTTTTGCGCACAGCTGGAGCAGGAAGTCGGCATCCGCGAGCAGGAGAGGGACAAGGCGCTTATTCTGAACCGTCTCGGGAGTCTGTACCGGGAGCTGGGCGAGAATGCGTCTGCAGAAGACTGTTTCGGGAAGGCATGCACGATTTATGAGAAGCAGGCCAGGGAAATCGGCACAGCCCGGGTCCGCAGAGATCTTTCCATCAGCTATGAGCGTCTGGGAGATCTGTGCAGGAAAAGGGACGACTGTTCCGGTGCAGATGCCTATTACCGGAAAACAAAGGCAATCCGGGAAGAACTGCAGGAAGCGTCTGCATCCGCCAGGTCGAGGCGTGATCTGTCCGCTGTCCTGACAAAGCTGGGAAATGTCTGTAAATCCCGGAAGGAGTATGCGGAAGCCGCAAATTATTACAACGAGGCGCTTGCCCTGGACCGCGTGCTGGCGGAAGAGGTAAAATCCCCGCAGGCCCGCGACGACTACGGCGTCAGCCTGGTAAAAACCGGCGACATCCACAAGGCGGAAGACCGCATGGAAGAAGCGGCCCTATGCTACGAACAGGCCTGCGGCATTTTCCGTGAGAATGCTGAAAAAACCGGGTCCCGGATATTCCTGGAGCATCTGGCCGGAGGATGTGAAAAGCTGGCCAGCATACGGAAAAAGACAGACCGCGCCCAGGATGCGGAAAGACTGTATGCTGAATCCGTCTCCCTGCGGGAGAAACTGTATGCGTCAGGCAAAACCGTCCCCGCCGCCCATGCCCTTGCGGTATCCTGCTATAATGCGGCGGCATACCTGAAAAACCGGGAAATGATGGAGCGGGCGCATCAGCTGTGGAGCGAGCTGAGCACCCGGCATCCGGAGTACGGAAAATACAGGGACAGGGCTGCAAAAGCCCTTTCCTCCGGGAAGAAATAACAGGCAGAAGCCAGATAATCAAATGTGAATAAAGTCCGAAGCGGTGGAACAGTTACTTCTCATGGTCCGGGTTGTCGGTTCGAATCCGGCCCGCCTGTTCAGGCGGTAGTTCAAGGGTTAGAACAGGACCCAATTACTGTACCTGGTATTCTCGGACTTTAAAAAAAGGGGGCTGCCGCGCCAGACATCCGGCAGGCATATATATTCTTTCGGAAAGCGCTTGCGCTCTTTCTCGACGCAGCGGTACTAAGTTCAAACCTCGTGCTTACGCACTTGTTTGCACTAAGTGCCGGCGTCTGCGAAGGTTTCCTTCAGAAGATATATGCCTGCCGGATGTCTGGCGCGGCAGCCCCCTTCCTGCCCGGTTTACCGTGCATCCAGTTCGTCCCAGAACCGGATCATGGAGTCCGCGAAGACCGCTTCCCGGCCCGTCCATCCGTACAGCAGATTGCTCCGGTAGCCGTATTCAGGCACAAGGGTGTTCGAGTATCCGGCCGTCTGCACGCAGAATACATTTACTCTGGGATTGACGGTTTTCCGGTATTCGGCGATCAGTCTGGCAACGTCGACATAACGCGTGCTGTCAGCGCAGGCAAAGCCTCTTCGCTGATATTCCAGCATGCCTTCTTCCGTTCCGTACAGGCCGCCGTGTCCGGCCTGCATGTC
>CADBNA010000069.1 GCA_902795835.1 uncultured Lachnospiraceae bacterium
GCCAACGGCGAAGATGTCACCATCAGCATCCTTCACTTCAAGACAGAAGTGGCGGATCAGATTGAGGATGCCATTGCCGCTTATGAAGAGGAGCATCCGAACGTAACGATCACAACACAGGTGTCCAATGACTACAACTCTGACCTGAAGGCCAGAATGAGTTCTTCCGACAAGCCCACTATCTACAACCTGGACGGCGCCGAGGACCTGAAGGAGTGGGAAGGCTATTATGAGGATCTGTCCGATCAGCCGTGGGTCGGCGAAGTGTTCGAGGGTTACCTGGACAACATGACCCTGGACGGCAAAGTGTACGGACTGCCTATGTCTGTGGAAGGCTACGGCTTTATTTACAACAAGGCAATCTTTGACGCCGCCGGCATCGACCTGGCATCCTGTGTAACAGTTGATGATTTCGACAAAGCCTTTGGCGAGCTGAAAGAGAAGATTGACAACGGAGATCTGGCAGAGGATTATCCGGACCTTGCCGCCGTCCTCAGCTTCCCGGCCGGTGAAGGATGGGTTCCCGGACTGCATACTTCCAATGTCTTCCTGTCAGCTGAGTTTGAGGGCAGTGCTGCTGCCGCTGCCGAGGCTGAGGGCATCGAGTTCAAATATGGCGATGACTTCCAGAAGCTGGTTGACCTGCAGGTGAAGTACACGGCTGACGCGGAAGAGCCCTCTCTCCTGAATGCCGTTGATTACTCTTCACAGATGTCTGACCTGCTCACGGAAACCGTAGCTGTGATCCAGCAGGGCAACTGGATTTCTTCCGAAGTCATGAATACCGATGAGGAGCTTCTCGGCAAGCTTGACATGGTTGCCATGCCCAGCACCGAAGCCACAGCGGGCACTCTGCCGGTAGGCGTGAACACCAACTGGGTTGTCAATGCGCAGGCAGATGCGAACCAGATTGAGGCCGCCAAGGATTTCCTGAACTGGCTGTATACCTCTGAGACCGGCAAGGACTTCGTCATCAATCAGTTTGGCTTTATCCCGGTTATGAGCGGTTATGAAGACTTTGAGATTGAGAATCCGCTGATCAATGCCATCATCCGTTACAGCGGCGACGGCAAGACCACCAACTGGGTCATTGCCGCCTATCCTGCAGGATGGTCTGACGGTGTCTGCGGCAGCGACATCCAGGCATACCTGGCAGGTGAGAAGACCTGGGATGAGGTGATCTCCGACTGCGTCGAGCAGTGGAAGGCCCTTAAGACACAGTAAGGGATTTCCTGCACCGCGACAGCAATTTGATACAGCTCTTATAAAAGCTTCCGGGCGTCATAAAAAAACGCCCGGAAACTTCTTAAAGGAGAAAAAATGAAGAAAAAACTGGGATTTTGGGTATTTGTTCTTCCTACTTTGATACCGTTTATTATTGTCGTTCTGATACCGGCCTTCATGGGCCTGTATTATTCACTGACAGACTGGAACGGTGTCGGAAGCTCCGCAAATCTGATCGGCCTGGAAAACTTTAAATTCATTTTCACGCAGGATCCGGACTTTGTGACTTCTTTTATAAGAACTATCTTTTTCTCGCTGGTCTGCATTGTTGTCATCAATGTCATCGCGTTTTTCCTGGCTCTGCTGGTCACACAGAAGATCAAGGGCTCCAATTTCATGAGAAGCGCGTTTTTCGTTCCCAACCTGATCGGCGGACTGCTTCTGGGCTTTATCTGGAAGTTCATTTTCACACAGATTTTCGACGCCTTCGGCAAGACCATCGGCGCCAAGTTCCTGCGGGGATGGCTGTCCACTCCGACCACCGCGATGGTCGCGCTGGTCATCGTGGTTACCTGGCAGCTGGCCGGCTATATGATGCTGATTTACATCGCACAGCTACAGAATATTTCCGAAAGCGTGCTGGAGGCTTCCGTGATTGACGGCGCCAACAGCTGGCACAGACTGAAGAGCATCACGCTTCCGCTCTGCCGCCCGGCTTTCACCACCTGCCTGTTCCTGACGATCTCCAACACTTTCAAATTATACGATCAGAACCTCTCCCTTACCGGCGGAGGTCCATACGGAAAATCCGAACTCGTCGCGCTGAACATCTACAATACGGCCTTTAACTACAATTTCATGGGCCGCGCGCAGGCGAAGGCTGTTATTTTCCTGATCGTTATCATTATTGTCAGCGTTACCCAGCTGAGCATTTCCAAGAAAGGGGAGGTTGAACTGTAATGAAGACAATGCACAAATCAACAAAAATTGTCCTGATTATCATCGGCCTGTTCCTTGCCATTGTCTGGCTCAGTCCGATGCTGATCATCCTGATGAATTCCTTCAAGGGCCAGAAGGAGATTATGAAAAACATCCTGGGTCTTCCGGAGGCGCTGGGGTTTGGCAATTATGCGCAGGCCTTTGACAAGATGAAATTCGGAACGGCATTTCTTAATTCCATTATGATTACCGTTATTTCCTGCGGCCTGCTGGCTGTCCTTTCATCCATGGCTGCCTGGAAGCTCTGCCGCACGAAGTCGGCGCTGAGCCGTGTTCTGTACCTGATCTATGCGTCTGCCATGCTGATTCCCTTCCAGTGCGTCATGCTTCCTCTGGTTAGATGGATGGACACTCTTCATCTGATGAGCCGCCCGGGCCTGATTTTCATGTATATCGGCTTTGGCTGCAGTATGTCCATGATCCTGGTGCACGGCTTTATCAAAAACGTTCCGCTGGAGCTGGAAGAGGCTGCTGCCCTGGACGGCGCCAATCAGTTCCAGACATTTTTCATGGTTGTATTCCCGCTGATCAAGAACATGGTCATCACCGTGACGATCCTGAACGTCATGTGGATCTGGAACGACTTCCTGCTTCCCTCCCTGATTATCAATAAAGAGGGCATGCAGACCCTGCCGCTCCGCACCTACATGTTCTTCGGACAGTATTCCAGAAGATGGGATCTGGCTACGGCTTCTCTGGTCCTGACGATTATCCCGGTCATCATTTTCTATCTGACCTGTCAGAAGTGGATCGTCAAGGGCGTTACCGACGGCGCCGGAAAGTAAGTGCAGGCAGGAAACCCTGTCTTACCGGGATGGCTGCAGATTATTACTGACCTGAGTAATTGACCTGAGTGAAAAAAGGAGAAGGATATGGCTGAAAAAAAGGACTGGTGGAAGCGGTCTGTTGTCTACCAGATCTATCCCCGGAGCTTCTGCGATTCCAACGGAGACGGCATCGGGGATCTACCCGGCATCACTTCCCGGCTGGAGTATATCAGAAAACTGGGGACAGACGTCATATGGCTGTCCCCGGTATACCGCTCCCCGAATGTGGACAACGGGTATGACATCGCCGACTATGAGCAGATCATGGATGAATTCGGCACGATGGAAGACTTTGACGCCATGCTGGCCAAAGCGCATGAACTGGGTCTGAAAATCATGATGGACCTGGTTGTCAATCACACTTCCGACCAGCACAGATGGTTTCAGGAGAGCAGAAAAGGACCGGAAAACCCCTATCGGGATTACTACATCTGGAAGAAACCCGTGGACGGGCATGTGCCGAACAACTGGGGCGCCTCCTTTGGTGCCGGATCCGTGTGGGAATGGGATGAGAAGTCGCAGATGTACTATCTCCATCTCTTTGCAAAGCAGATGCCGGATCTCAACTGGGACAACCCGAAGCTCCGGGAGGAAGTCTTCTCCATGATGCGGCGCTGGCTGGAAAAGGGAGTCGACGGATTCCGGATGGATGTCATCAATCTGATCGGCAAAGACCCGGCTTTCCCGGACGGTGAGATCACCGTACATGAGTTCTCGGATTTTTACCCGGTGGTTGCCAATCACCCGAAAGTCCATGAGTACCTGCGGCAGATGTACCGGGAGGTTCTCTCGCAGTATGAGACCATTACGGTCGGAGAGACGCCGAATGCCACAGTAGAAGACGCAAAGATCTACACAGCGGAAGACGAAAACAGAGAGCTGAATATGATCTTCCAGTTCGACCATATGGGCACGGACAACGGCATTCACGGGAGATGGAGTGATAAAAAGCTGTATCTTCCGGACCTGAAAAAGGCTATGAGCAGCTGGGAAGACGGCCTGTACGGCTGCGGGTGGAACAGCCTCTACTGGGACAATCATGACCAGCCCAGGGCGGTTTCCCGCTTCGGGAACGACTCCCCGGAATACCGCGTCATCTCCGCGAAGATGCTGGGAACCTGCCTGCATATGATGCAGGGCACACCGTATGTCTTCCAGGGCGAAGAACTGGGCATGACCAATATCTGTCTGAACATAGACGAGTACGAGGACATCGATACCCTGGATTCCTATCATCAGTATGTGGAACTCGAGGGCATGCCCCATGAAGAGATGATGCGGTATATCCACAGGAGAAGCCGTGACAACGCCCGCACCCCCATGCAGTGGAGCGCGGAAGAAAACGGCGGCTTCACCACCGGCAAACCGTGGTTCCTGGTAAATCCGAACTACACGGAAATCAACGCGGCCTCCCAGGTGGATGACCCGGATTCCGTGTTCAGCTACTACCGCAGGCTGATCGCTCTCCGCAAGGAGATGGACATCATCGTCTACGGAAAGTATCAGCTGCTGCTCCCGGAAGATGAGAACCTCTGGGTGTATACCCGGGAGTACCAGGGCGAAAAGCTGCTGGTTGTCTGCAGCTTTGCCGACAGAGAACTGGAATTCGCCGTGCCGGAGGAATTCTCCGGGGCGGAGCGCCTGATCGGCAACTATCCCTCTGTCGAAGAAAATAAGGTACGGCCTTACGAGGCATATGTACTCTACAAAAAGTAATCATTAAAATATTGCAGAGGCCGCAGCACGAAGCATATGAGGTGCATAGATCTTCTGAAGGAAACCTTCGCAGACGCCGGCACTTAGCGAAAACAAGTGTGTAAGCACGCAGTTTGAGCTTAGTGCCGCTGCGTCGAGAAAGAGCGCAAGCGTTTTCCGGAAGAAGATTTATGCACCTCATATGCATTGCTATCACTTTCTTATCTAATGCATTTTTCCCCGTGTCATGGTAAAATAGCCTAAGGAAACAAAGGGGCTTTACCTATGAATACAAAGGATACCGCGGAGGCTCTGCTCCGGGAGACGAAAAAAATCATTATCGGCAAGGAGGACACCATCCGGCTGGTCCTGGCTGCCCTGCTGTCCGGCGGCCATGTGCTGCTGGAAGACCTGCCCGGCAGCGGCAAGACGACGCTGGTGCGCACACTGGCGCTTGCGCTGGGCTGTGATTTCCGGCGGCTGCAGTTTACGCCGGATCTTCTGCCGTCGGATGTGGTCGGGATGACGGTCTTCAACCAGAAGACGGGGGATTTTGAAGAGAAGAACGGGCCGGTTTTTACGAATCTGCTGCTGGCGGATGAGATCAACCGGGCGATTCCGCGCACGCAGTCGGCGCTTCTGGAGGCTATGGAGGAGCGGCAGGTGACGATTGAGGGAATCAGCCGCCCGTTGCCGGAGCCTTTTTTTGTAATGGCGACACAGAACCCGGTGGAGAAGGAGAGCACGTTTCCGCTCCCGGCGGCGCAGCTGGACCGTTTTTTCCTGAAACTGACCATGGGATATCCTTCCGTGGAAGAAGAAATGGATATGCTGACCGGGCTGGGGGATGCGACGCCATATGAAAAGGTGTCGGCCGTATCGTCCCCGGAAGCCCTGCTTCGGCTGCGGGGAGAGATCACTTCGGTGACCATCACGAAGGATATCAGGCGCTATATCGTGGAGCTGGTGCAGGCAACGCGAAATCATCCCTCGCTGCTGCTGGGAGCCAGTCCCCGGGGATCCCGGACACTTTATCAGGGCGGCAAGTCGCTGGCGGCTATGGCCGGCCGTGATTACGTGATACCGGAGGATATACAGCAGCTGTTCCTGCCTGCCCTTGCGCACCGGGTCACGCTGACCGGTGAGGCCAGATACAGCGGCAGAAAGGCAGAGACTGTTCTGGAGGAGATCCTGGCAAAGACGGAGGTTCCCCCGTATCGCAGGGACCGGTTCCGCCATGAATGAGCGGGAAGCCGGAAGCAATTTTGTCACTCTGCCTGCAGTACTGCTGTTTTTTGTGCTGTTTGTATTTGCGGGCAATGCCGGTATGACCGTCCTGTCCGTTTTTCTGTTCGGCGGATTCCTGGTGTCGTTCCTGGCATATCTCTGGTCAAAGTATGCCCTTTGCGCTGTTACGCTTGAGACGGAAGGGGATTCCGCACAGGTATTCCCGGGGCAGACGCTTCACTTCCTGGCAAGGATAAAGAATGAGAAGATCCTGCCGCTTCTGTGGCTGGATTTTGTATTTCCCACACCGGAGCAGGAGGGAATCCCGCGCTTTTCCGGGCGGATCAGCAATCTCATGCCGCATCAGGAGATTGCAAGAGAGTATTCGTGGCCGGCCGCAAGAAGAGGCATTATCCACATTCATGAGGCTGTGGTTTTCTCAGGTGACGGCTTCGGGCTGGGTGTCACAAGGAAGACGGTGACGCCGGAAAAAGGCCTGCTGTTTGTCGTCTA
>CADBNA010000070.1 GCA_902795835.1 uncultured Lachnospiraceae bacterium
GGATTCGAACCAGCGACCTCTGCGTCCCGAACGCAGCGCTCTACCAAACTGAGCCACACTTCGATTTGCCTGAATTTCTTCAGCAGAAGTTATTATAGGAGAATACTCCCGGAATGTCAACTGTTTTTTACGAGAGATAAAAAGATACAGCGGTGAGTCATACAGAGACATAAAAAGACAGGAGAGCAGGAAAACAAGATGGAATTTATTCTGTTGAGCGCGGCGCTCGGCGTGGGACTGGCGATGGATGCTTTTTCCGTATCTCTGGCAAACGGTCTGCATGAGCCGGCCATGCCGGCACGGAGAATGTGCGGCATTGCAGGCGTCTATGCGTTTTTCCAGTATGCCATGCCTGTAACAGGCTGGATCTGCGTACACACAATCGCAGAGCACTTTCGGAATTTTCAGCGGTTCATTCCCTGGATTGCCCTGCTGCTGCTGCTCTATATCGGCGGGAAGATGCTTCTGGAGGGGATCCGGGAGAGACGGCAGGATGATCCGGCAGGCAGTGGGGAAGTCGGAGGGGATGCGGGATGCGCAGACCCTGTAAGTGCCGGGAAAAAGGCACTCGGCGGCGGGGACCTGCTGGTACAGGGCATCGCCACTTCGATAGATGCTCTTTCCGTAGGGTTTACGATTGCATCCTATAGTGCCGGCAGAGCGAATCTGGCCGCGCTGATTATCGCCGCCGTAACATTTGTGATCTGTATGGGCGGTCTGGCAATCGGGAAAAAGGCAGGCACCCGGCTGTCATGGAAGGCTTCGGTTCTCGGAGGCTGTATCCTGATTGCGATCGGTATCAGAATTTTTGCAGGCGGATTGTGAGGCTGAAATGCATCGTTGTGATGCAGAGGAGCTGCTGTATGGAAACGAAAGCCCCAAAAAAGAAATCCCTTACGCTGAAAGGCCTTGTGTTTTTTGAACTGGCCGTCCTGCTGGCAGCGGGCGCTGTGCTGCTCCTTGGGGAGATGCTGCTCACACTGGAAACGCAGAAAGGAATTCTCACAAGACGTCTGGAGCATATTTCTTCTTCTTATGCCAGGTCGCTGCAGGCGGAGCAGGATGTGGAGGAACTGTATACCAGGACAATGTCCGCCAGGGCGGATGCTCTGGCGCATATTCTGGACTACGATGATCCCTGCAGCGATGATCTCCTGAAGCTTTTCGGAAGAAATGCGGAAATCGTGTACAATGACGGTGAGCCCCGGGAATCCGGAAAAAGGTATTTTTCGGCAGAGAGGCAGGACGGGTCTTATGTGACCATTGTGCAGAGCGAAGAAATACTGGACCGGCTGCTGGACAACCTGCATACGCGGAAAGACGTGTTGGACAGCGCCGGGAAAGATGAAACGATGCTTTTCTTTGCAGTAGATGCAGACGGCAGCGTGCCGTATTATGAGGGCGTCAAATATCTTGACAAGGACATTTCTTCCCTGGGAACAGACATGGAAGACCTTCCCATAGACGGAGATAAGTGGCTGAGAGTGAACGGGAAGCTGTACTATCTGGCGGGAAGAAGCGGCGCTTCCGGGGAGACTGCTTTTTTCTGCGGCATTCCTGTGATTGAACTGCTCAACAACTGCCTGAGCGCAGTCGGGATTATCTTTGGCTGTTTCGCTGTGTTTCTGACCGGTCTTTTTACTTATGTATTCTTTGCCTCACAGGAGGAAGAGACCAGGCGGAACCGCGGCAACTCGTATTCGAAGGACGCTGTTCGGAGGAAAGCTTTTATTATTGCCTCTGCGGTCATTTTGGCGCTTGGGCTGGTTACGTTTCTGGTGCAGACGCTCGCAAACCTGACCCTGTTTACGATTAACAGTGACAGTACCCTGCGGGAAGTATCCGCTCATATGGATCATGCAGAGACCAGCTATGAGGCATTAAAAGAGGATTATAACCAGCGTTTTCTGAATGAAACGCGCATCATAGCGGGGATTCTGACGGAGTATCCTGAACTGCGCACGAAAGAAGAGCTGCAGACACTGACGGACCTGTTCGGTCTGGAATATATCATGCTCTTTGACAGCAGCGGAGCGGAGACACTTTCCGATTCTCATATTATCCGGTTCCGGCTCTCGGAAAATCCGGAGGAGCAGTCTTATGAATTCCGTCCTCTCCTGAACGGAGTCGATTATGTGATCCAGGACGCCAGACAGGAAGAGCTTTCGGGGGAATACCGCCAGTTTATCGGCGTACCGCTGTTTAATGAACGGGATGAGGCGGATGGTTTTGTGCAGATAGCGGTCAGTCCGGACGGCCTGAAGCGGATGGAAGGGGAAACGTCTCTGCAGAATTACCTGGAGCTGAGTCATTCCTGGACCGGGGCGGAGCTGCTCGCCGTGAATGCGGAGTCGGGAGAGGTCAGCTATGCCAGTATGGATAAAAGTCTGCAGGAAAAAAAGGCTGCTGATCTGGGAATATCTGAGGAACAGCAGAAGGAGCGATACTTCGGGAGAATCCGGTTTGACGGAAATTACTACCAGGTAAACGCCACGCGGATAGGAGACAGCTATATCTATGTGGCTGCGCCGGAAGTCCGTCTGTTCAGAGGCAGGCTGTCAATGGTGCTGCTGACTGTTCTGGTCTTCTTATCGGTGGTTGCCCTGTTCACGGGATTCTTCCACCGCCGCGGCGTCAGAAAAATCCACCGCACTCCTGATGATCCGCACATAGATGTAATGACCTCAGAGGGCAGGGAAAAATCAGCCCTGAATATCATTGCCCGCATGATGCATACCCGGATCAGCTGGCAGGAAAGGCTGCCGGAGGAAAAAGCTTTCTATGCGGCCGATCTCGTACTGTTCTTTTTCGGAATTGTTATATTTGCCAGGCTGCTCTTTGGTGATGCCGGCTATATGGATGTCTCCGTTCTGGGACTGCTGAAAAGCGGAAAGTGGGTCAGAGGCTTTAACGCATTTGCCTTTGCGGATGTTCTGGTTAATCTGTTCATATATTTTCTGCTGATGTCCGTTGTCAACTGGATCCTGGAGCTGCAGATTGAGATCGTGAATCCGGGACTGGAGACAATGATCCGGCTGACCAAGAGCGTCATTAATTATACGGCGTTCTTTGCCTTTTTATTCTACAGCCTGTATATTCTGGGATTTGACTCATGGACGCTTCTGGCTTCCGCCGGTGTGCTGTCCCTTGCCGTCAGCCTGGGCTCGAAAGATCTGATTACGGATATTCTGGCCGGCCTGTTTATTATTTTTGAAAAAGACCTCCAGGTCGGCGATATTATCCAGGTGGACGATTTTTCCGGGACGGTGCTGGAAATCGGCCTGCGGACGACCAAAATCATGGACCTGTCCCAGAACATCAAAGCGGTCAACAACCGCAACCTCACAAACGTCATCAACAAGACCCGGAAAATTTCCTACTGCGACATTCTTCTTCCGGTCAGCCTCAGGAATTCGCTGGAAGACATAGAAAAGATGCTGGAACAGGAGCTCCCGGAGCTCCGGAAAAGCAGTAAATATCTGATTCGCGGGCCGTATTACTGCGGTGTGCATGAGATCACGAACAGTTTCATGATACTCAATATCCGGTCGGAATGCAGGGAAGAGCATCTGTACAAGGTAAAAACGGTAATCAACGGAAAGTTGATCGAGCTCTTTGAAAAAAAGGGGTATACGATAGGTATCTGAACAGAAGGCGGACATGATGCCAAAAAGGCATAAGATTTGCTGTAACATTATGGTATGCCGCTTCTGCAGCGGCCGTCCCGGCAAGGGACTGTGTAAGGAAATGCCTGCCGTGCGCAGGATACAGAAAGGAGGTCATCGCCGGAATGACACGAAAAGAGAAACTGGCAGCAAGAAAGGAACTGGAAGATTATTACTACAATTGCAAGCTGGAGACGCCTGAGCAGGTGGCGAAGCAGTTTGAAGTCTACACAAAGCTGATCTGGAATTTCCATCAGGCCGGTCTTTGCTATGATTATTACGAGGATATCACCACCACCCGGCTGGAGGGCACGGGAAAGTGGATCGGCGGCCATGACGCGCTGGAGGTGGAGACGCTTCCGACTATGTCCGCGAATCCGCGCAACAACAGCATATTCAAGCAGATCTATGCTGTCGGGGACATGGAGAACGGCTACCATTTCGGACAGGTGACGTCCAAAGCCGCGGAGTTTGCTCCGGAAGGCGCTTCCGCCAAAGGACTCGGTGACGGGTCCCGCATGTATGAAGACCAGATGTACACACTCTGCGAGTGTGTAGTGGGCAAAGTAAACGGCCGCTGGTGCATCACCGATGAATGGGTGGTTTCCGGACAGGAGGCCAGCCGCCAGTGGATGAAGAATGCCCGTCCCTTCGCAAAGACCATCTTGGATGCCTACACGGACAGGGTGCGGCCCGAAGACTGCAGGACAGTGGAACAGCTGGATAAAGAAATGAAGGAGGTGGCGGAAGCATGAGTACATACTGTCTGGAAGCTTCAAAGCAGCTGCACGCAGATTATGAGGCCCTGAAGGCCATCGAAGTAAAAGACGCAGATTCCCTCTGCGCGTATATCAAGGGATACTGGGAATTCATCATCAACCACAAGATGTTCGGCTGCATCTGGGACATCTATGCAGACGAGATCGAAGTCCGCCGCGAAAACGGCTTTGCCCTGCGCGGCATCGGCGCCGTTGAAGCCAACTATATGAATCTGTGCGCCGCCTTCTCAGACCTGAAGGTAGACATCCCCGTAATCTTTGCCGCACCGGCAGGAGAAGACACCTGGCAGGTATGGATGCGCTACTACTTCACGGGAACAAACAATGCTACCAGCATCTACGGACCGCCGTCCCACCTGCAGCTGGAGCATGACAAAGCCCTGAACATCAGCTCCTTCACCGTAAAGAAAATCGACGGCGAATGGCTGATCACCTTCGAGTACACAGGACACTGCTGCGATTACATCCGCGCAGTCTGCACCGGAGATTCGAGCTTCACATCACTGAAATTTGACTGAATCGA
>CADBNA010000071.1 GCA_902795835.1 uncultured Lachnospiraceae bacterium
GTAGTGGTGCGAAAGCACCACGAGAGCACGAATGGAGGGAGGATTGTGGAAGCGCGAAGCGCGGAACAATCCGTAATCAACATTTGGGGAATTTATCAAGCTGAGGAGAATGTAAGATGGAGCAATACCAGGTTACCGGCATGAGCTGCGCTGCCTGTTCCAGCCGGGTTGAAAAAGCGGTATCAGGCGTACCGGGTGTGACCTCCTGTGCCGTGAGCCTGCTGACAAACTCCATGGGTGTGGAAGGAACAGCCTCCTCCGCTGACATCATCCGGGCTGTCGAGGCGGCAGGTTACGGAGCCTCTTTAAAAGGAGCCGAAGGAAAGGCTTCTTCCAAAGATTCTCCTTCCTGGGCAGACGCCGAAGCTCTGAAGGATCATGAGACCCCGCAGCTGAAAAAGCGGCTTCTGTTCTCGGTTCCGATTCTTCTGATTCTCATGTATTTTTCCATGGGACACGGCATGTGGGGCTGGCCTGCGCCAAAAGCGTTCGATAACCATGTATTCCTGGGACTGTTTGAGCTGCTTCTTGCAGCAGTCGTAATGATCATTAACCAGAAGTTCTTTACTTCCGGCTTTTCTTCCCTGCTGCATGGTGCCCCGAACATGGACACACTCGTGGCGCTCGGCTCGACTGCCTCCTTCGTGTATTCTCTGGCAGAGCTCTTCCTGATGATCCTTGCGCTCGGAGAGGGCCGGCACGATGTCGTAATGAAATACGGGATGAACCTGTACTTTGAGTCGGCAGCCATGATCCCGACCCTGATCACGATCGGAAAGATGCTGGAGGCGATGTCAAAAGGCCGAACCACAGATGCACTGAAAGGCCTGATGCAGCTGGCACCCAAAACAGCCATCCTGCTGAGGGACGGCACGGAAACAGAAGTCGGCATCGAGGAAGTGCAGACAGGAGATATCTTTGTCGTGCGCCCCGGAGAGCAGATCCCGGTGGACGGCGTCATCGTAAAGGGAATCACAGCCGTCGATGAATCGGCGCTGACCGGTGAGAGCATTCCGGCAGATAAAACCGAAGGCGACACGGTTTCGGCTGCGACCATGAACCGGCAGGGTTATATTGAATGCCGCGCGACGCGGGTCGGAGAAGACACCACGCTGGCGCAGATCATCCGCACCGTGTCTGACGCGGCAGCGACCAAGGCGCCGCTGGCCCGTATTGCGGACAAGGTTTCAGGGGTTTTCGTCCCTGCTGTCATCGGCCTTGCGCTTCTGACACTGGCCGGCTGGCTGATCGCCGGCAAGCCTTTTTCCTACGCCATTGCCCGCGGGATCTCCGTTCTGGTCATCAGCTGCCCCTGCGCACTCGGTCTCGCGACACCGGTCGCCATTATGGTCGGCAGCGGTGTTGGAGCCAGAAACGGAATCCTGTACAAGACAGCGGCAGCGCTGGAGAGTGCCGGCAGGATCCAATTGATCGCGCTCGACAAAACCGGAACGATTACACAGGGTCAGCCCCATGTAACAGATGTGATTCCGTCCGGCCGGGATCAGGAATCGCTTCTTCGTCTCGCCGCGTCGCTGGAAAAAAACAGTGAACACCCCCTGGCAAAGGCTGTCACTGCCGCGGCGGAAGGGTTGCCGCTATACGAGATCAGCGGCTTTGAAGTCCTTCCCGGCCATGGACTGCACGCACAGCTGGAAGGAAAGGAGCTTCTGGGCGGAAGCCTTCAGTACCTGTCTTCCCTGGGGCTGGCAGATGCGTCTGTCACGGCCCGCGCCCATGCACTTGCCGAAGAGGGGAAGACACCGCTGCTGTTCGCGTATGACAGCCAGTTTGCAGGTATGATCGCAGTCGCCGATCCGATCAAGGAGGATTCCGCACAGGCCATCCGCGAGCTTCAGGGCATGGGCATCTGCTCAGTCCTTCTCACCGGCGACAATGCCCGGACAGCCAGGGCGATCAGTCAGCAGGCAGGGACAGACCAGGTCATCGCCCAGGTCCTTCCGGACGGCAAGGCGGATGTTATCCGCTCCATGAAGGCACTTGGAAAGACGGCCATGGTTGGCGACGGTATCAATGATGCCCCTGCACTTACCGTGGCGGACAACGGTATTGCGATCGGCGCAGGCACGGACGTTGCCATCGACGCGGCGGACATCGTCGTCATGAAAAGCCGCCTGACCGACGTGACTGCGGCAATCCGCCTGAGCCGGGCGACGATCCGCAA
>CADBNA010000072.1 GCA_902795835.1 uncultured Lachnospiraceae bacterium
CCGGCCAGCACCTCCCGCATCGCACCCAGCAGCCGGTCATTCTGCTCCGGCTTCATGATGCAGAACCGCACAAAGCGGCTGTCCAGGAACGGGAAGGTGGAGCAGTTGCGGATCATCATGCACTGACGGATACAGTGATCGAAGAGGATGTCGGCATCGACGTCCTCTTTTTCGATGCGCAGAAGTATGAAGTTGGCCGCGGGCTCATACACGTGCAGGGAGTCCCAGCTGCGGAGCTCGGCGGTGATCCTTGCCCGCTCGCCGGTGATCAGCTGCCTTGTGCGGGATATGTATTCGGTGTCCGTAAACATGAGGCGTCCCGCAATCTCCGCCAGTGTGCTGATCGTCCAGGGATTCTGCCGCTTGCGGATGCTGCTGCAGAGATCTCTGTTGCCGGTCAGGGCATAGCCCAGCCTGAGACCGGGAGCCGCGAAAAACTTGGAAGTGCCGCGCAGCACGAGCAGGTTGGTATAGTATATCGTGAGCGGCACGGAGGAGATCTTTGCTTCCGGCTCGGTGAATTCCACGTAGGTTTCATCAACCATGACAAAGATGCCGTGCTGCATGCAGGCATCCAGAATGCGCCGCATGTCCGTGCGCGTGAGCGCGGTAGAGGTGGGGTTGTTCGGATTGCACAGCACAATCAGGTCAAGATCATCCGAGAGCCGGCTGCAGAAATCATCGACATCCATGACGAATTCCCGTTCTTCCCGCAGGCGGTAATAGACCGTATGGCCGCCCTCCAGAGATATTTCGCGTTCATACTCGGAATAGGTCGGCCCCAGGATCAGAGCCTTTTCCGGCCGGATGCACTGAATCGCCAGGGAGATGAGCTCCGTGGAGCCGTTGCCGACAATGACCTGCTCCGGTCCGCAGCCTGTATAGGAGGCGATGCATTGGCGCAGGGCCGTGTATTCCCGGTCAGGGTAGGTGGTGATGGCATCCAGCTGCTCTGCGAGCGAAGTGCGCAGCTGGTCGGATATTCCCAGAGGATTGACATTGGCAGAGAAACTGACAATGGATTCCCGCGGGATATGATACAGCTTTTCTATGGTTTCCAGGTCGCTCCCGTGAAAATGGTCTTTGTGATTCAGCATGGGCCGAGATCCTTTCTTGAACATCTTTCTGCAGAAGAGTATAATGTACTCTGTATCATTATGTACAGAGATTCCTTTTTAATGCATTAACCTGAGTCTAATCCGTTCCGGCAGATTCGTCAAGGCAGATGATGGGGTGATAGGGGGAGATGACATGAGAGCTGTGACAAAAGCCGGTTTCGTGCACGAATTGCCGGAACTGATCATATCGGAGCAGTCTTTTTCTTTTCGGATTCCGGAAGGAGAACAGAAGACGGTCTCCTTTACGGTAAAGGCGTCTGACGACAGCCGGATCCGGGGAGAACTGACCTCCTGCAGTCAGCGTCTGATCCCGGCGGCAGGGAAATTTGCCGGGACATCCTGTGAGCTGCGGTTTGTGATAGACACGAGAGGACTGCATCCGGGAGAGCATCTGCAGGGAAACCTGCTGCTGTCCGGCGATCTGGGAGAGAGAGAGGTGCCGGTCAGCGCGGAAATTATCCGTGCATCCGCCGGGGGCTTCGACCCGCAGGTACAGACGCTGGATGATTTTGCGCAGGTGTGCCGGAAAAGCATGCGGGAAGGCTTCCGCCTGTTTACGGATCCTGCTTTCCCGGGAATCCTGAACGGAAAGAACCGTTCTTTTCTGGCACTGTACAAGGGGATGTCCCATAATCCTGTGACATATCAGCATCTGGAGGAGTTCCTGGTTTCCGCGGGAAAGAAAGAAGAGATTACAATAACGCTGGATAAACAGGAAAAATCCTTCTTCGGACTGGAGGAATCACAGAAGGATACCCTGTACCTCTACAAGAATACATGGGGATATATCCGCCTGGAAGTGGAGACGGAGGGCGTTTTTCTGGAGGCAGGGAGAACGGCCGTCACAACCGATGACTTTATCGGGAAGGTCTGTCCTCTTGAATATGTCGTCCGCAGAGACCGGATCGGGAAGGGACGCTCCGAGGGCCGCATCCGGATCCGGGGACCGCATCAGGAACTGGTCTGTGAAATCGAAGTGTCCGCACAGAGAGAAGAGGAAATCATGACCGAGGCTGTCAGGAACAGGCGTATGTCCTGGCTGCTGCGTGACTATCTGGCCCTGCGGATGCACAGAAAAGATTATCCGTCTTTCCTGGAAGGATCTGCCATGACAGCCCATGAAATGCTGAATGATAATCCGGATGATACCACAGCGGCGCTGTATATGGCTTTTCTGCAGTGGTCGGCAGAGGAATACCCGGGGGCGATCGAAACGCTGTGGCCCTGGCATACCGGGGAGAAAAAGCTGCACGGGCCGGAGGAGAAGGCGGCCTGCCTCTATCTGTCAAAAATGACCGGCCTGCTTCCGGAGGAAAAGAGAGAGATTCTTCCCGCGCTGCAGCGTTATGAGGCAAAGAAGCCGTCCAGCTATCTGCTGCACTATCTTGTCTGGCAGGAGAGGGGTGAAGAAGAGCCGGGAGCCGCCCGCATGGCGGAACTGGAAAACTGCTATGAAGAGGGGTGCACCAGTCCGTTTCTCTATCATGACGCCTGGAAGCTTCTGACGGAGGAGGAATCGCTGCTCAGAAGGCTGTCTCCTTTTATGATACGGGTTCTCTCTTTCGGGTGCAGGGCGCATCTTATGACGGAAGGCCTGCTTCTGCGGACGGCATTTCTGTCAGCCAATCTGAAGCAGTGGTCCGGACCGGTATACAGAATTCTGGAAAGAGGATATGAGGAACATCCGTCTGCAGAAGTCCTCGAGGCCATCTGCAAGCTGGTGATCAGGGGGGACCCGGTAAAACCGGAGTATTTCCGCTGGTATGACCTGGCGCTTCAGCAGGATCTCCGCATTACCCGTCTGTATGAGTACTATCTGGAGACCTGTCCGGACAGTGCGGAGACAGAGCTGCCCGTGCAGGTCCGCATGTATTTCACGCGCAATCCGATACCGGGTGAAAAAAAACGGGCTCTCCTGTACGCAAGTATCGTAAAACACAGGGAAGAGGATATGACAGGCTACCTGAACTATGCCCGCCAGATCCGGTCCTTTGCAGTCGACGGAATCCGCAGGGGAAAAATAGACGAGAACTATGCCGTTATTTACGGACAGTTCCTGTCCCGCCCCGAAACAAAGGAGACTGCCGAACTTCTCTCCCGCGTTCTTTTCACACAGAAGCTGACCTGCTCCGACAGGAGGATCCGCCGGGTGGTTGTCTGCCATCAGGCAATGAGAGAAGAGGAGTATTATCCGGTAACGGACGGCACGGCATGGCCCTGTCTGTACACGAAGGACGCCTGCGTCCTGCTGGAGGATGACAGGCACAGACGGTATGCAACAACGATTCCCTTTACCCTGACACCGCTGATGGAGGACCGGTCGCTCGAACGCCTCTGCATGGATCTGGGATCGGAACATCCCGGGCTGATTCTGTCAGTATGCAGGGAAAAGGCATATCAGATGGAACTGACGGCCCATAATCTGGCAGACTACAGAAGAGCCGCAGGCTGTGAGGCCTTTACCGATGAATACCGCATGACGGTGCGCAGAAAACTGTCGGAATTCATTCTGGATCATCCGGATGAGCCCTCTTCCGCAGACTGCATTTCTCCGGACGATGCTGACGCCTGGGCGGCTGCCGACAGAAACGGCACCGCCGAGATCCTGATCCGGGAAGAAAGATATGAAGAGGCCTTTCATGTGCTGACGGCATACGGCTGCGAGGGACTGGATTCCACACTCCTGATGCGCCTGGTCAGCCGGCTGATCCTGCAGAGGGAATTTGCCGGTGACGAAACGCTGACAGCTCTGACCTGGCACGTCTTTGACGCTGACAGATACGATGAAGTCATGCTGGTCTATCTGCGGGATCATTTTGAGGGCTCTCTCTTCGATCTGGAGAGACTGTGGGAGAAGGTCCGCGGATTCCAGCTGGAATCGGTGCGCCTGGAAGAAAAAATTCTGCGGCGCGCCATAGAGGTCCATGGCTTTCCCGTTGAGGAAACGGATATTCTCCGCAGCTGTATACGGCAGCGGGGAAAACAGAGTGTCATCTGCCGCTTTCTGGAGTATCTGTGTTCATGGTACTTCCTGGGCGGGCGGAGTATGGACGCAGAGATATTTGAATGGACAGAGAGAGAACTTCTCCTGGGGGCTGAACTGGATGAGGTATGCAGCCTGGCACTGCTGAAGCGCTGGTCAGAAACCGGGGAAGCCGTGACAGGTGCCAGAGAAGAACTGTGCAGGCGCCTGCTGGAGCAGGAAAACCGTCAGGGACGCAGATTTGCCTTTTACAGCGGTCTCCCGTCGCGGCTGACACAGGCCTGGCAGATTGAGGATAAACTGTTTGTGCAGATACAGGAGCATCCGTCCAGCCGCGTGATTCTGCACTACCGGCGAACAGAAGCCGGCGTGGAGGCGCAGGACTGGATCAGCGAGCCCATGCGCAATGTGTACGAGGGGATCTTTGTCAAGGAATTCCTCCTGTTTTACGGGGAGACGATTGTCTGGTACATGAGCGTGCTTGAAGGCGGAGAGATCCGCCGCACAGAGGAAGAAACCTGGACCATGACCGACGCGGGCACAGAAGGAACGACAAAATACCGCCTGCTGAACCGCATGCTGGAGGCCAGAGAGAGAGAGGATGCCGTGTGCCTGCGCAAGACGGCGGAGCAGTATCTGCTGCAGAGCAGGTGTACGGCGGAACTGATGGAGATGCTGTAGAAAGGACGGAGTCTTATATGAGTGTGCTTCATTTCGCAGCCGGCATTGATCTGAACCGCGATGAGACGCAGATCTGCTGGTACAGTCCCGAAAAAGAAGAGACTTATACAGCCCCGATGAAAATCGGAAATGAACCGGTTTCTTTCCGGGACATTCTGGATGCCCTGGATGAGCTGGCTGACTTCGGGAAGGAGTCCGATCTGTCTGCGCGCATGTCTCCGGACCCGGAAGAAGGTGAACCCGGGCAGAGACTGCGCCGGCTGTATGAGCAGGCGGCAGATGTTATCCGCCAGTCACTGGCGACGCTGGGCATCACGGATCCGGGCAGACAGCTGCAGGGCCTTGTAATTACGGTTCCTGCGCTTTCCCTTCCCATTGTCAGCCTGATCCGGGAGGTGTCTGCCCGGCTGGGGCTGGACGGAAAGAAAACTTTCCTCCAGGACTACAGGGAAAGCTTTTATTACCACACTTTTTACCAGAAAAAGGAGCTTCGCTCCAGAAAAGCCGGCCTGTTTTATTTCTGCGGAAAGGATGCTTCTTTCTTTTCACTGTCACAGAATACCCAGACGAGACCGGTCACTGTGACCTGCCGGACGGGCCCGTCCATCCATCTGGGAGAGGACGCCGCCAGCTGGGATACCCTGTTTTCCGGGCTGATCCGGGACTCCCTGAAGAATGATCTGTATTCCGGGATTTTTATCATGGGGGACGCGTATGACCAGTCCCTGATGCCCAGATCAACCGCATTGCTGTGCAGCGGAGGACGAAAGGTGTTTGCCGTGGACAGCCTGTTTGCCAGGGGAGCCTGCTACGCCGCCAGGGAAAAGACAATGGAAGAGAGCCTGGACGGTTTCTTTTATCTGGGCGAGGATCTGGTACGCTGCAATATCGGGATGGAGATGATTGTGCAGGGGAGCAGGACCTGGTATCCGGTCGTGTCGGCCGGCGTCAGCTGGTATGATGCGGGAACTTCCTTTTCCTGCCTTCTGGAGGAGGGGAATGAACTGGTCTTTCTCATCAGCAGCCTTGACGGCGCCTCCCGCCGGGAGGAAAAACTGGAACTGACGGATCTGCCGGAGCGGCCGCCGAAAACCACCAGGCTGGAGGTTTCTCTGACATTCTCTTCGCCTGACCGGTGCACGGCGGAAGTAAGGGACGCCGGTTTCGGCGATCTTTTTCCGCCCGGCGGAAAGATCTGGCGCAAGGAGTGGGAGGATTTATGAGTACGGTTATTCTCTGTCAGACAAAAACGGCGCAGACGCCGTTTTATGTAAATGATACCGGCACAAACCTGTATTCCGCGGAAGAACTGTGCTGGTACATGGAACACAACCTCCCGGTTCTTGACCGCGGCTTTTTTGCAGAACCGCTGCAGGAGTGGATCCGCACCGAACTGGGGCTCGAAAAACTGGCGGATACGCTGAATGACCGATGGGAAGCGGAGGAGCTTCCGCACCTGGAGGATCTGGCGCTGCCTGTGTATGATGAAATCAGCTGGCTGCCGGCGGAAGAGAGGACGGATATGATACGCCGTCTGCAGGACCTGGAGAACCTGCCGATGCCGGAGCGGGAGAAGCTGAGGGCGGACTGTCTGACAGGATATCACCGGTACATGCTGGCGATCCGCCTGTACAGGGAAATTCTCGGAATCGCGGGAGAGGACAGCCTGATCAAGGGGAAAGTCTGGCACAATATGGGTGTCGCCTATGCCGGGATGTTTCAGATGGAAGAGGCCTGCGACTGCTTTCGAAGGGCCTGGGAGATTCAAAAGAGCGAGGTCTCCCTTCGCTGCCTGCTCTGCTGCAGCGCACTGCACGGCGGCCAGGAGGAATTTGACAGGGCAGCAGATGACTGCGGCGCGGACATGACGTTCCGGACTGAACTGGAGGACGCTATGGATGCCCTGAAAAAACTGGATCTGCCTGCGGATCCGGAAGCTGCGCTCCGGGACTGGGTGCGGGAGTATCACCGGGAGACCGGACTCTGAGAAAGAATAATTGTAACATATGAGCAGTATGGAGAAAAAAAGGTCTTCAAAAAAGAAAATTGTGGCTGCAGTGGTCATTCTGGCTCTGCTGTCTCTCGCCGGGGGCTGTGTATGGACGGTCCGGCGCAGCATGAGCCAGATGCAGGCCCTGCTGTCCGATTCGGCGGAGCACATCGAGGTGCATCGCGGGTCGGTCCTGAGTACCGTGCACGGCAGCGGCACGCTGGCTGTGGCAGAGGTGTCAGAAGTCCGCGCGCCGTCCGGCATTGAGGTGGCGGAGGTCTTTTTTGAGAGCGGCGACACGGTGAAAAAGGGCGACGTCCTGGCCAGGCTCAGCGACAAGTCGATTCTGCAGGCCCTGGTCCGTATCGAAAGCGATATAAAGACCATTGATGACACGCTGGATAAGGATGAGGATCTCACAGAATACAAAAAAGAAGAGCTGCAGATGGACAAAGAAGACCTGCAGCGCTATAAAGCGGAACTGGAAGAACTCCGGAAGAACCCGGTCGTGCGCTCTGAGGCTGACGGCGTCATTGACCAGATATTTCTGACAGAGGGTGCGGTTATCGCAGGACAGACCGGGGCGGCAGCCGGCGGCGGAGACGCGGATGCCGGTTCGCTGTCTCAGATTATGCAGAACTTTTCTTCGGCAGGCCTGGTTTCCGCAAGGGCAGAAACACCGGCAGGCAGGACGGCAGACCTGCAGGACGGGACGGCCGGAGCGGAATATGCGTTCTGTGCGGTCCTGGAATCGGCTGGGACATCCGGAGACATTCCGCAGGGCACACTGCTGTCCGATGTAACGGTGACAGAGCAGGAGACCGAGCCGTGGACGGAGCAGGAAACGGAACCGTGGACAGAGCAGGAAACGGAACCATGGACAGAGCTGGGAACAGATCAGTGGACGGAACTGCCTGCGGCCACGGAACTGTCTGATGCCGGCATGGCGCCGTCCAATGAATCGGATTCTCCCGATGCAGCATCTCTTCTGCCGCCGGATGGCGGCCAGCAGGCTGCCGCCTCAGACCAGGCGGGCTTATCAGAAGATCCGGCCGCAAAAGAAAACAGAGGTTTGGCAATGAGCCCGGCGGGGACTGCCAAAACCGCAGCGCCTCTTGCAGGCGCGTCTGCAGGACCGGCTGAAGAAGCCGGGACAGAACCTGCTGATGATACAGCCGCGGGGGCCGGGACAGAAATAGACGAAGAGGGCCTTCTTCAGGCAGGAAATAATTATGTTGAGAAACTGGCTGCGGGCAGCACCCGCGCCGGAACGGCCGATTTTCCGGATCTTGATGAAGAGCTTCGCGCACTTGCGGCAGGGACGGACCAGGTAATTCCTTCTACGCTGATTGTCCAGGTGATAAACCGTCTTGCGTCCGTCCCGCTGGAGGCGGGAGGCGCACCTGTTACCAATCTGGCGGACAGCGCCTTTTTTACGAATGACTATTATACGACGGAAATCCGCTGGGATCCCCCGGACAGCACCTTTGTGAACGGAACCGTATACCGGGCGGAATTTACCATGACGGCAAAGGACGGCTATGTCTTCGGCCCGATGCCGGACCAGGTGCCTTCCGGTGTCAGCAGATGCAGTGTAAGCGAGGACGGAAAAACTGCGTCCGTGGCGGTCACTTTCCCGGCGGTCACTACTGAGGTTCCTGCAGCCGCCCCTATTATGAAAGTAATGCTGAGCCTGGCAGCGGCCGCTCCTGCTGCGGGTTCCGTGCCGGTCACAGGCCTTTCGGATACGGACTACTATTCGACCAGGGTGGTCTGGACGCCGGCCGATGCTGTATTTGCGGAAAAAACCGCCTATACGGCCGTATTTGAGATGACGGCGAAGGACGGATATGTTTTTGAAACGCTGCCGGCAGGGTATGATGAGATATCCGAACAGCTCCGGATTACCCAGAGCGCAGACAGAAAAACCATGAGCATAAGCGTTGCCTTTCCGGAATCAGCTGCAGGATCCGGGGACATGTCGGCATTTGAACTGATGATACTGGAACAGCTGAAGGAAATGGCCGGCTCCGTCTCGGGTGAACTCGGGAAAACGATCAGCGGCCTGTCATCCGGGGCTCTGGCGCCGCTTACCGACCTTTCAGCGCTTGGCAGCCTTGCGGGCCTCGGTTCACTGGGATCGCTGGGCTCTCTGGGATCAATGGACGGCCTGTCTCTGGACATGGACGGTTATTCAGGTCTGGGCGCCGTCTCTTCCGGAACCACCTACAGCTCCCGGCAGGTTGTTGTCTGCACCGTCAGCAGGATGGAAGATGTAATAATCTCCGTCCGTGTAGATGAACAGGACATCCTCTCGGTGAAAAAGGGCCAGAAGGCCCTTCTGACGCTGGATGCCCTGGAAGGCCGGACATTTGAGGGGACGATCACGGATGTGGCAGAGAGCGCGGAAGCCTCTTCCGGCAGCGCAAAATTTGCCGTGGAGATCACGGTTCCCATGGACCGGGATATGCGCATCGGGATGACGGCATCTGCCGATATCGCAGTCGGAGAGGCGAAAGATGTGCTTCTCATTCCGATCCAGGCGCTCCAGCAGACGGGAGACCGTACATTTGTCTACACAGAACAGAACCAGGACGCTTCGCTGGGCGGTGAAAAGGAAGTGGAGACAGGACTGTCGGACGGCAGCAATGTGGAGATCCTGAAGGGACTGCAGGAAGGCGACGTCGTGTACTACGCAAAAGAATCCTTCAATCCGTTTTTCATGATGACAGCGCAAAGCGCGGAAGAAGCCGCATAAGAATCCGGGGCCGGAGAAGACAGTGATTATTTTTCGTGATGTGTCAAAGATATACCGTATGGGCGATGAAGAACTGCGCGCCCTGGACCGGGCAAACCTGCATATCCGGCAGGGAGAGTTTGTCAGCATTATCGGCCCGTCCGGCAGCGGAAAATCGACGTTGATGAATATCATCGGCTGTCTTGATACGGCGGATGAGGGCGAGTATCTGCTGGACGGCATGCCCATTGAGAACTACTCCGAGAGCGCGCTGGCCAGGATCCGCAGCAGGAAGATCGGATTTATTTTCCAGAGCTTCAATCTGATCGGAAATCTGGACGCCGCCGAAAATGTAGAACTGCCTATGATTTATCAGGGCGTCGGCCTGCGCGAGAGAAGAGAACGGGTACAGGAAGCCCTCTCCCGCGTACAGCTGTATGACCGGCGCCATCACCGGCCGAACCAGCTGTCCGGAGGGCAGCAGCAGAGAGTGGCAATCGCAAGGGCAATGGCTTCCCGCCCGTCGCTGTTCCTTGCGGATGAGCCGACCGGCAACCTGGATTCACACACCGGGGAGCAGATCATGACGCTCTTCCACGAACTGCATGAGGCGGGAAATACGATCGTGCTGATCACACACGATGAGGGGGTTGCCGTCCAGGCAGAGCGGAGTATCCGTATCCTGGACGGCCATGTGTTTGAGGAGGAAACCTAAAAGCATGATCCTGCAGTCGATGAAAATGGCAGTAAAATCCATCCGCACAAACAGGATGCGGTCTTTCCTCACCATGCTGGGCATTATTATCGGCGTGGTGGCGCTCGTCGTCCTGGTTTCTCTTGTGAGCGGCGCCAGCGGGCAGATTACGGAATCCATCAATTCACTCGGCACGGATCTGATCAGCGTCAATATTCTGGATGACCACAACCGGCCGGTCAAGGCTGCCGACCTGGAGACACTGACAGATGACCCGAGAATCACGGCCTGCGCCCCGGTCGGCCAGACCGTGCTGCAGGTGTCTGCCGGCTATAAGGACAAGACGGCTACGGTCTACGGCACAACCGGGGCCTATGCCTGGATCCAGAACCTGAAGGTGGCGCACGGCCGTTTCCTTATGAAACCGGACGAGGACAATCACAGCAATGTTGCCGTGATCAACGCACAGGCGGCAAAAGACCTGTTCGGGCGCCAGAATGCGGTGGGAGAAACGCTTCGCATCAGCGGGACCAGATTTCTGATCATCGGCGTGCTGGAGGAAGAGGACACGGCCTTTATGAGCATGATGCTGGGACAGTACATGGCCTATGTGCCGTATTCGGCTCTGGTCCGGCTGGACGCGGGAGTCGGCAGAAATATAACCAGTTTCTATGTCAAGGCGGATGCAAAAGACCTGGATGCCGTTGAAGAAGACCTGGGCATCCGCCTCAAAAACCGCTTTGATCAGGACAGTGAGGCCTTTTTTGTGTTTAACCAGTCCCAGATTGCGGATGCAATGGATGATGTGACGCATACGTTATCGCTGCTGCTGGGAGGCATTGCCGGAATTTCCCTTCTGGTAGGCGGCATCGGAATCATGAATATCATGCTGGTCTCTGTGACAGAGCGCACCAGGGAGATCGGCATACGAAAAGCCATCGGGGCAGGGCGCGGAACCATCATGCTGCAGTTTCTGATAGAAGCACTCATGGTCAGCCTGATCGGATGCGCCATCGGCCTGATCGTGTCATGGATCGCCATACTGATCATTGATATAATCGGGAACGTATCCTATGGCATGTCTCCGAAGGTTGCCGTGCTGTCCGTGCTGTTTTCCATGGGCATCGGCGTTCTGTTCGGCATTTATCCGGCAAACAAGGCGGCGAAGAAGAAGCCGATTGATGCGCTGCGCTATACGGGATGACTCAGGAAATTGAAAAACGGCATGCGGTCGGGAAATTGTATGAACATTCAAACGGCTTCCGCGCAAAGAACTTCTAAGCATTCACGTCATCTGCTGAGAACATTCGCAGAAATCA
>CADBNA010000073.1 GCA_902795835.1 uncultured Lachnospiraceae bacterium
AAACAGCCAGATGGCTGCCCTGATGAATATCCGCTATATCATGAGCACGGTCGGACCTTCTCTGAGCCATCCGGATTACCGTCTGGTATCGGATACGGGCGTGTATGTGTATGAAAATGAACTGGCAGGCGGTCTGGGAATTCTGTTTGACCGTTTTACGACAGAAGAAGCGCTGCAGGATCTGGAGCCGGAAGAACGCCAGGCTGTGATGCAGGACTGTCTTGTCCTGGAAGATCTGCCGGAAGGAATAAAAGCGGCAGGTGCAGGGGAAGACACTTCCGATTTCGGGGAAGACACCGTCGATTCAGGGAAGTCCGTCGAGGATTTTGCAGAAGACATTGACGGTGCCGGGAAAGATGCCGGGAGCAGTGATGCAGCACAAATCGGATCTGAAAACAACAGCGGAGAAAAAGACTTCTTTGAGAACGGAGACGAAAGTGCCGCCCGAACCTGGTACCGCGATCATGGCGTAGATTTCTACAGAGACGGTGACGACGGTCATCTGTACGCAGACGTAGATGCTGAAGATGGACAGCTGCTGTTTGTCTCTATCCCCCTTGATGCCGGATGGAGAGCCGAAGTGGACGGGCATCCGGGCCGGATCATAAAGGCGGATTACGGCTTCCTGGCCATACAGGTCCCCGCAGGAAAAAGCCATGTCACCCTGACTTACCACACGCCGCTGCTGCGCGAAGGAGCCATGGTAAGCGTTGTGGGAATCCTTCTGTTTGCAGTTGAGTGGTTTTTGTTCTCTGGAAAGCGGAAGCGCAGAAGATAGAAGGGAGGAGACAGGGGTCAGATCTGTGTCTCCTCCGACCCCTATTTCCTCCCAAAACAAGATGACCTGCCTGTATGTTCCGAAGGAAACCTTCGCAGCCGCCGGTACTTAGTGAAAACGAGTGCGAAAGCACGAAGTTTGAGCTTAGTACCGCTGCGGCGAGAAAGAGCGCAAGCGATTTCCGAAAGAATGTACAGGCAGGTCATCTGTCTGACAATGGAAAGGAGACACAGATCTGACCCCTGTCTCCTCCTGTCTCCTTCGTTTCCGTTATTCCGCTTCCCACCCGTTCAGGTATGCTTCCTGCTCCGGCGTGAGGGTATCGATGGCCAGGCCCATGGCTTTGAGCTTGTAGCGGCCGATTTCGTCGTCGATGGATTCCGGGATGTCGTAGACTTTTCTCGTGAGTTCCGCGCGGTGGTCTGCCAGCCATTTCAGGCTCAGTGCCTGTACGGAGAAGGACATGTCCATGATCTCGGCGGGATGTCCCATGCCGCAGGCCAGGTTTACCAGGCGGCCTTCTCCGAGGACGTTCAGGGTCCGGCCGTCCGGCAGGGTGTAGCCGATGATGTTTTTGCGGCGGGTTTCCGTTTTGACAGCTGTTTTGCGCAGGGCGGCGACATCGACTTCGCAGTCGAAGTGTCCGGCGTTGCAGAGGATGGCCTGGTCTTTCATGACCGCAAAGTGCTCCGGCGTGATGACGTCTTTGCATCCTGTCACGGTTACGAAGATGTCGCCGACTTTGGCCGCTTCGCTCATGGGCATGATGCGGAAACCGTCCATGGTAGCGTCGAGCGCCTTGAAGGGGTCGATTTCGGTGATGATGACATTGGCGCCCATACCTTTTGCACGCATGGCTGTGCCCTTGCCGCACCAACCGTAGCCGGCGATGACGACTGTCTTGCCTGCCACGATCAGGTTGGTGGTATCCATGATGGCGGTCCAGACGGACTGTCCGGTGCCGTATTTATTGTCATAATAGTGTTTGGCCTTGGCATCATTCACGGCCATCATGGGGCAGGGGAGCACCCCTGCTTTTTCACGGGCTTTCAGGCGGTGAATGCCCGTCGTTGTCTCTTCACAGCCGCCGATCAGCTGGTCGGCGTATTCACTGCATTTTCCGGACAGCAGGTGAATCAGGTCGCCTCCGTCATCCACAATCAGATGAGGGTGGCAGGCCAGCGTCGCTGCCAGCAGGTCTTCATATTCCTGCGGAGACACATCATACAGACCATAGGTGTCCACTCCCATCTCCGCAATTGCGGCAGCCACGTCATCCTGTGTGGAGAGCGGGTTGCACCCGGTCAGGTGCACTTCAGCGCCGCCCCTGGCCAGAACCAGTCCCAGGTTGGCGGTCTTTGCCTCCAGATGAACGGAGACGGCAATGCGAAGACCGGCAAAAGGCTTCTCCTGCTCAAACTGTCTTTCGATTTCAGAGAGGGCGGGCATAAAAGAACGCGCCCACTCGATTTTCTTTCTTCCCTCCGGTGCCAGCGAGGCGTCACGGATTATGCTCATCTTGTATTCCTCCTTCTTTGTGGTTTACTCTTATTTTCATATAATCACAGATACTTCTCCACAATCTTCCCCACTTCGTACCGCACTCGCTCTTCGTCAATTCCCGTATACACCCCGTCCTTCATTGCGAACTCTCCGGCCACCATGACAGAGGTGACTTCCGATCCGTTTGCGGAATAGCAGAGAGAGGAGAGGATGTTGTTGTTCGGGAAGAGGGACACGGCGTTCAGGTCCAGAAAAGCCAGGTCGGCCCATGCACCTTCGCGGATCACACCGAGCCTGTTTTCCTCATGCAGCGCGCGGGCCGCGTGTGTGGTGGCGCAGCTTACGACGAAGGAGGCAGGCGCTGCCGTTGAATCCCGGCAGATGCCCTTGTGGATCAGGGACAGGAGCCCCATCTCCCGGAACATGTTCAGGGTGTTGTTGCTGGCAGTGCCGTCTGTGCCCAGAGTGATGTTGATTCCCGCCTCTTTCATGGCGGTCACCGGGGCAAAACCGTTGCCCAGCTTCGCGTTGCTGGCGGGATTGGTCACGACGGAAGCGCCGCTTTCAGCGAGGATGCCGATATCTTTTTCATCCACCTGGACACAGTGGGCAAGAATGGTATGGTCGCTTAAGAAGCCGACGTCCCGCATGACTTCGACAGGCGTCCGCCCGCCGTACTGTGCCCGGCAGTTTTCGATCTCTGTGAGACTCTCGGAGAGATGTGTCTGCCGCAGCATGTGCCGCTTTTCGGATTCTTCCACAACCTGCGCGAGCATGTCCGTGGAGCAGGTATAGATGGCATGCGGGGACAGAATGAAGTGCAGACGGTCGCTCTGCCAGGCTTCCATCTCTTCGATGGCCTCCCGGAAGCGGGGATTGTCATCGGCGTAGAGATTGTCCCCTACCAGGCCGCGGCCGATCCAGGCGCGCATGCCGGCAGCATCGGCGGCCTTTGCAGACTGCTCGTGAAACATGTGCATGTCTACAAAACAGGTGGTGCCGGAACGAAGCATCTCCATGCAGGCCAGAAGAGAGGTCCAGTATGCGCCTTCCTTCGGGAGACGGTCCTCCACGGGCGTGATGCGGCCGAAAAGCCATTCCTGAAAATCGACATCATCCGCATAGTTGCGCATGGAGGTCATATAGGCATGCGTGTGCATGTTGATAAGGCCGGGCATGACCAGCCTGTCGGAGGCATCTATGACTTCACAGGGTTCTGAGGTGTCGGATGCGGCAGCGCCGACAGCAGCGATTTTTCCGTCCCGGATAAGCAGATCGGCTTTTTCTGTGCGGAAGGAATCACCTTCTGGCAGCAGCAGCGTACCGTTGATAATTTTCTTCAGCATGTATGTACTCCTTTTGTGTTTTATAGTAAA
>CADBNA010000074.1 GCA_902795835.1 uncultured Lachnospiraceae bacterium
GAGGGCAGCATTTTCCTGTCGGCGCTGCGTCATACGGCCAAGGTCATCTTTTTTGTTTTTGTGATCACTCTTGCAGCCGGCCTGCTGATTGAGGGGATCGGCGAGGAGACTCTTGCCGCTTTCCTCACGGCGCGGCCGGCAGCGGGTGTCTTTCTGTCTGCCCTGATCGGCCTGATCCCGAATTGCGGCGCATCCGTAACGATCACAGAACTCTACCTGAAAGGTTTTCTTTCCGGCAGCCAGATGCTGGCTGGCCTTCTGGTGGGGGCCGGTGTCGGCCTGCCTGTCCTGTACAGAAATCACCGCAGAATAAAAGAAGACCTGCTGCTCACATGCCTGCTCTATGCCTCAGGTGTCTTCTGGGGCCTGCTTTTCATGCGGCTTCCGGTCTTCTTTTAATAACAGATTCTTTATTCGTACAGATACTGGTGGAGCAGTGCGGCATTTGCCTCCAGGTCCGGGACAAGCACCGACATGCCGTCTATCGACTCAGCAGAATATGTCCCCTCGGCAGGGAGCAGATATGTCTGAATCTCGTTTCCGCTGCTGAGCATTCCCGTAAGAACTGTTTTAAGGAAAGTACCCTCATTCATATCTGTGGCGATGGAAGGCGTCGCGTCCTGCAGAACACGCATCTGTGTCAGCGGATCACTGTGCTTCAGTTTGTCGAAAGCCAGAAGCAGTACCTTCCTCTGCCTCTCGGTGCGGTCCCAGTCGGAATTGCCGACTTCGCGCATGCGGCAGTATGCCAGAACCTGATTGGGCGTCATGGTATTGACGCCTGCCGTGAGATTCCACACCTCATCTGTCTGGTCATCCGCAAAACCGATCACACGGTTGTAATTCAGGTAGTCTGCCTCTTCCTGCGTCAGCTCAATCTCCAGATTTCCTACCGATGTCATGGCTGCCAGAAAGCCATCCAGGTCTACAACAGCATTTCCATCTATGGCTACGCCGAAATCTTCCCGTATCGTCCGGTCGAGCAGGTCCAGCCCGCCGTATGCATGCGCCGCATTCAGTCTGTCGGAACCATAGCCCGGAACCGGCACGTACATATCACGCATCAGGGAAACCATGGTAATCCTGTGTGTGCGTGTGTTGATGCTGCACAGAATCATGGTATCCGATCTGGTCTGTTCCTCACCCGTCCTGGCGTCCTGTCCGACCAGCAGGATGTTGGTTACTTTTGAATCTTTGAATACCGCAGCATCACCGGATTCCGCAGCACCGCCGGATTCCGCCTGACCGGTTCCTGTTGTCTCCGCCAGAGGGGTCAGCCGGCTCATGCCGCCCAGGCCGAGCTTCACCAGCGCATAGACGGCACCGCACAGGATCACCAGCAGGATCAGCACCACAATCAGACAGTTGCGGAAGGGATTTCCCCTGCGGCCGCGTTTCCGGTCACCGGACCCCGATCTGCCTTTCTGAACGCGTTTTGCCGGTCCTATATAATCGGCAGGCGTGTCATCCGCATAGTATTCTCTGTCCCGGTAATACCGGTCGTCATACCGCATGTCTTCCTCGTAGCGGTCCTCTCTGTACCGGTTCCGGTCATAGCGGTCATCTTCATAGTCATCGTAGTACCCGTCGTCGGCATACTCATCGTAGTACCCGTCATCGGCATACTCATCATCGTACCCGTCATCGTACTCATCCCGGTACCGGCGGTCGTCATACGCATCGTCATACCGGTCGTCGTAGTACTCATCCCGGTACCGGCGGCGGTCCTCAGACCGGGAGTTCCTGTTCTGCCGCTTTTTTGCCATAATTCTGCAGACCTCTTACTTCTTTCATTATTTTTCCCGTTTTCTTTCCTCGCCGGAAGAGCCGGGGCTTTCTGCGTATTCTACTTCGGTCCGTATCTCTCTGTCAACAATCATCTGTACTATTCTGCGGTGAAAAAGCGGAGACAGCCTCTCCGGCTGTCTCCCGACGGCATTATCTGCCTGAAAATCGTGATTCTTATTTGCTCCACTCGTAGTTCTTCACGGTCATCGGCAGATGTCTCGGCAGGCCGGCAACCATCATCGGGTTGTAGTGACCCTGAATCAGCGGACGCACATAATCGAGGAACTCCTCTGTGACATTGTCGCCGTCCCCGTTGATCCACTCTCTCGGAACCACCTTCTCGGCATTGGCAATGCGGTGAACGTCATAGACGCCTGTGGTGCTCTGATACGGATCATCAGACACGCGCTCGATTACTACCATGACACCGCTGTCGCCCTCGTCTGCGGCCTTTACGGTTGCGCCGCCTACGGCAAAGGCTTCATCGACATCCACACGGCTGGCCATATGGGCGGCAGCACGCTGCAGGGTAGACAGTTCAATCGCACGGGTCTTGCAGCCCAGCTCCTGATTGATCACCTGTGCCAGATAGGAAGCGGTGCCGGTCATCTGGATATGGCCGAAAGCGTCCTTGGACTCAGAACCGGCGGTGAACTCGCAGATGTATTTGCCCTCAGCTGTGTGAATGCCCTCGGAAATCGCTACAACTACGACATCCTGCTGGTCAAGCAGCGCACGCATCTTGCCGACAAAAGTCTCTACATCAAACGGGATCTCAGGCAGATAGATGAGATCCGGACCCTGGCAGTCCTCACCCTTTGCCAGAGCGGCGGCACCGGTCAGCCATCCGGCATTGCGGCCCATAATCTCAATGATAACAACATTTTTCTTCTTATAGGAAAAGCCCATGGCATCGCAGATCAGTTCCTTTGTGGAAGTGGCGATATACTTCGCGGCGCTTCCGAAGCCGGGAGTGTGATCGGTAATGGCCAGGTCATTGTCAATTGTCTTCGGGCAGCCGACAAATTTCTGTCTGGCGCCGGTCAGCAGGGCGTAGTCGGACAGCTTGCGGATCGTATCCATGGAATCATTTCCGCCGATATAGATGAATACGGCAATATCCAGTTTGTCCAGCAGTTCAAAAATTCGCTCGTAAACTTCCTTGCCCTCATGGATCTCCGGCAGTTTGTAGCGGCAGGTGCCCAGGAATGCAGAGGGTGTTCTCTTCAGCAGCTCCAGGTCCAGCTCATTCTTGATGTGTTCGGACATGTCGATATACTGCTCTTCCATAAAGCCCTGGATGCCGTAGCGCATGCCGTACACCTTTGTGTATCCGCGCTCCATGGCGGTCTTGTACACACCGGCAAGGCTGGAATTGATGACGGCAGTGGGGCCGCCGGACTGACCGACAATAACATTACCTTTCATAACAGTGACTTCTCCCTTCTGATGGTATCTGCGTAAAATGTCTGGTTCTCTGACTCTTTTTAATATGCCAGTGAACATTGTACCCATTCGTCAGGAATTTGTCAATGAGAGGAGACGGTGTTTTTTACAAATACATAACCAAAATTTAACCAATATTTCGGGATGCTTTGTGCATTTTTCCGGCTCACCGGCAGTACTTCTCATAAAACCGGTTGGCCCCTTCCTGCACAGCGCTCTGCATCAGGCTGTCATACTGACGGATCATCTCGTCCTTCCGGAAAAATGTTTTCACCCTGAGCAGGGCACTCTCTGCCATCCGCCGGGCCGTGTCCGGATGATCCATGATCTGCAGCATCCCTTCCGCCAGATCCTGCTCCCTCCCGGGCGGAACCAGTATGGCATCCTGCCCGTCCCTGAGGATCTCGGGAATACCGAATACATTCGTGGAAACAACCGGGAGGCCGAACGCGGCTGCTTCCAGAAGAACCAGCGGAGCGGATTCCTCAAATGAGCTGCAGACAAACACGTCGCTCACCCGGTAATAGGCATGGATTTTTTCATGGGCTGTGTACGGAATGATCCTGACAGATCCGGACAAGCCATGCTCCCTGATATACGTCCGTATCATATCCAGATACGAAGATTCCCTGGCTCCGACAATCAGGAAAATCAGTTTTCGTTCAGGGCGCATGGAGCGCAGAAGCCTGGCTGCCTTCAGAAATATAAGCTGTCCCTTTCTCTCACACACTGTCCCTATGACCGCTGCGGCAAAGGCATCTTCTGAAATCGCCATTTCTCTGCGCAGCGTATCCCTGCCGCCTGCCCGGATCCGGGCTTCCGTCTCATTCAGATCTATGCCGTTGCGGATGACCGTGAAATTGTGCGTGCACAGATCCCGGTAGAGTGCAGCAGTTGCTTTCGATACGAACAGAACCCTGACTGCTTTTTTCACGCTGCGCGCAAACTCCCGCACATATTCCTCACCGAATTCGCTGAAATAGGCATGATAGTCGACACTCTCATGAATAGCCAGAATGGCCGGGCAATGCAGAATCTCTCCCGCTGCTGTCCCGAAAAAACAGTCCAGCGTATTTGCGTATACCAGATCCGTCCCCGCCCATGCGGGGTCAGCCAGAATTCCCTTCAGTGTTTTCCGGAATCCGGAGAGCCCGGAAGACTGCCGCAGAGAGCCGATCTCTTTTACACAGACCGGTATGCCCTGTTTTTCATAGCATTCCCGCAGAAGGCCGTCTTCCATAGAGAAAACGGAAAATGCATATCTGTTCCCCGCCAGGGCGGCAGCTATTTCATACTGTACAAGGGGCGCCCCTTCACAGTTCAGGTTATGCGTCAGCAGCAGCACTTTCAGGGACTTCGGGACGTCTGTGCGGCACCGGTCACATGCAACGCGGAAATCTTCTGTATCATATGACAGGTTCCGGTTATAAAAAGGATCCTGATACTCTCCGCTTCCGATCCATCTTCTGAAAAACCGGTATTCTTCTTCCGGGTCCGCATACCGGCCGTCCGTCTCTGTGCCTCTGGTCGCGCCCTCATGATGATACAGAAGCGCATTGGGGCTGTAGACTATCCGTTTTCCCAGACGGCGGATTTTCATGCAGAAGTCGGCATCATTATAGGACCCAGCAAAAACCTGTTCATCAAATCCTCCCGCTGCCTGATAGGTCGTCTTGTCCGTCATCAGACATGCCGCCGTCACCGCGGAATAGTTCCGGCCGACTTTTGCATAACTGAGATATCCTCCGGAGGTCTCCGGCAGCAGCTTGAAAGCGTGTCCCGCTATGCCGTTTCCCATGCGGAGAATGACGCCGGCGTGCTGAATACGGCGGTCGCCGTAGATCAGCTTTGCCCCGACAGCGCCTACGCCCTCTATCTGCATATATACAAAAAGATACCCGATCCAGTCGGGCTCAATCACCTCGGTATCGTTGTTCAGAAGAATCACATACTCACTGTGCGCCTGCTCCACGCCGGCGTTGACAAGACGGGAGAAATTGAATCCGCCGGCAGGCTTTTGGGGGGCCGGCTCTGCCGCAGGCATGTGCAGAACAGTGTGCCGCAGGCTTTCCAGGTACTGGAGAGCTTCCGGCTCGTAGCTGCCGTCATCCACAATGATAATCTCATAGTCGGGCCAGCGGGTTTTTTTCTCGATGCTCTCTATACAGCGCTGCAGCAGTTCTCTCCGGTTTCTGGACGGAATGACGATACTGACGGCAGGGCAGGCGCCCGTATACCGCAGCGCATAGATGCCGAGATTATTCTTCTTCGCAAAAGCCGGCTGAAATACTTCCGCGGATATTCCTCTCCGCCAAAGAGCATCCCGCACCGCGCGCAGGCCGGCATCTATGCTGTATGGCTTGCTGGATGCGCAGCCGGCTGTAGAAGAAGCGGATGCCCTCCAGTGATACAGGACCTTCGGAATGTGACGGATCCGGTCTGTCAGTTCCGCCGCCCGCAGCGCAAGGTCATGGTCCTGTGAGCCTTCATAGCCGGTCCGGAAGCCCCCGGCCCTGTCAAAGAGCGTCCTGCGGATCGCAAAGACGTGACTGAAATACATATAGGACAGCAAAAGCTCCGGAGACCAGTCCGGTTTAAACTGCGGATCATACAGGTTTCCGTCCGGCCCGGCCTTGTCATCGTCAGAATACAGGATGTCAGTGTCCGGAAAGGCCAGGATCACTTTTGCCAGTTCATACAGAGTATCCGGAGCAAGCAGATCGTCATGGTCCAGCATGACCAGGTATTCCCCGGAGCTCCTCCGGACAGCCAGGTTAGATGCCCCGGAAATATGGAGGTTTTTCTCCGTCCGGCTCACCCTGATGCGCGTGTCGGAGGCTTCAAATTCCCGGAGAATGTCCCCGATCACCGGATCCGACGAGCAGTCATCTGCAACAGACAGTTCCCATCTGCCGTATATCTGCCGCCTGACAGAGTCTACGGCCTCCCGCAGGTATGCGGGATCTGTATTGTAAACCGGCATAATAACAGAAAAAAAGGGCGGTTCCTTCATCCGCTCCGCATCTTTCCGTTTTTCTTCCAGCAGCCGTTCATCAGGCTCATTTTTCAGGCGCCAGATTTCATAATCATCCGGCATGTTCCCCGGCATCTCCTTCCCGGCAGGTTTCCCGGCATCCCCGTACCGCAGCAGCTGCATGGCTTGCCGGATTCCTTTTCCCCAGAGCGCCGGTGTTTTCGGAAACCCGTTCCTCTTCAGATATCCGCCGGCGCACTTCAGCAGACCCTTCAGGTGCCGGGGCAGGGTGCGGGATGAAGGATCGGCTGTCCCTGAGACTGCAGGATCAATCAGGCAGCGCCGGAGAAGCGTCTTCTTTCTCTCCTTCCCTTCTACAGCAACAATTTCCAGTACCAGCCTCCTTCCTTTTTCTTTCCCGGAAAGGGAAATGCTGTGCGTGAATCCGGAAAGATAGGCGTACGGTCTCACTTCTTCAGGGTATGCGTCCCTAACGTCCGCTCTCGGCAGATTCTGCTTTGGCACAATTTTCCTGCCGCCGAACCGTATCTGTACCTCTGTGCGGGTTCCCTCCGGAGAGAATATCCAGCCTTCTGTCCGGATAATGCCGTAGTCGGGAGACGCCTGTTCTGCAGGGCTTTCCACGTTATATACAATACTCATGTTCCTTCTGTCCTTATATGCCTTCCTGGCTCCATGTCCTCCGCGGCTGCTGCGCGGAGCTCTGCTTCTTTCGCGTCAATCACTGCCCCGGCCTGTCTTAATTCAAGGCTCTGCCGGTCAATAACCGTTTTTGCCTCGTCCAGTTCCCTGCGCTGTCTGTCAATCGTAACGGCCGCTTCCGACACCCTTCTGCTGTAATCTTCCATCACAGCCTCTGCCCCTGTTTTTTCCCTCTGAAGCCTGTCTATGGTATCCCTGGCCTGTTCCAGTGCCTCTGTCCTGTCCCGGAGTTTTTCCGACATTTCCTGCAGAGTCCTTTTCTGCATCCCGGAATAATACCTGGCAGTTTCCAGTTCATCCTCCAGCTCTTCGATCCGGACTTCCGGATCCTCTTCACAGAGACTGCCGGTCTTCCCGCCGCAGGAATCCAGAAGCCCCCGTTCCTGCAGAATCCTGTAAAGGGTCAGGAAACTCTCCTTTTCTCCGACCGCAGCCGGAGCCCCGCTTCTGTGTTCCCGGAATCCGCCAAATATTGTGCACAGATAAGGATAATCCCTGCATATATGGCTGTAATTCCAAAAAGCGTCTCTGCCGGAGATCTCGTACGATTTCTTCAGCCCCTTCATCTGTGCCATATACAGATCTGCAAAATCCGCGATCCCTCTCCGGATCTCTTCCAGGGTACTCCGGTCTGCAGACGGATCCGCTCTCACGAATACAGTCTGCCCGTCATCCCCGGTATCATACCGCAGCAGCGTCCCTTCCTCTGATGTGAACATGGCTTCCATACACATCAGAGAGGCTATGCCCTCCTCCGTCAGATCGTTGATCCGCAGGTCCCTGTTGCTGATTCCCGAAAACAGATAGGCCTTCATGCATTCTGTTGTCAACAGGTCTGTCGCTTTCGGTCCGCAGGAGGCTCCCAGCATCAGAATATCTATCTTCCGGAGCCCGAAATCACGACTCTCCAGAAAGGTTTTCAGCCCCAGCGGAACTGTCCCCGACCACCCCAGCTCAGCCAGGCAGACCCTCCTGCTGCCCTGCAGCTCTGCCCGGAAATACTGCTCTGCTGCGCGGACAGCTGCAGCAAAGCGGCCCGCGGCTGCCTGCCGGTGCTGCAGGAAGAGGCGGTTCAGAAGGGCATAGGATTCCCTGTCCAGAACGTCCCCTTCCGCAAGCCCTGCTTCTTCCAGATGAGACACCAGAAAATCCAGTCCGGCCCCTCTTATAGCCTCCCCGATCAGAACATCTCCGGACATCAGAAGCGGATGCATATGATGGCGGAACCAGCTCTGGGGGTTCCTGTCCGCATTCAGCTCCAGGACGGCATTTCTGGATACTGCAGCATACGAGGCGGGAATCTTCCCGAAATGCTTTTCGTATACTTTGTAAAAGATATCCATATCCCGCGCCAGGAAAAGGATCCGGTCTATTCTGTTCTCTTCGCAGTATCTCTGTATCCATGCGCAGAAGCCCAGGACCATCATCCCGCCGTACAGAAATCCGTGCTCGTATCCGCAGGTGTACATTTTCTGTCCGTTATGGAGCGTGTTCTTCCACACGGCCTCCGCCACACTGAGCGGAATGCTGTCAGGCGTATCTTCATAGAAGACTGCGCTGTGTGCCCGGCAGCTCCGGTACAGCAGGCTGTCCCAGCCTGCCGCCTCAGAAGCATCCCTGTCCGCCGTCCAGGAATCGCCTACATGGATCACGCGGCGGCTGTATCCGATCTGCTTTCTTGCGGCTCTCTGCAGCAGTGACGTGCCTTTGGAATATCCGGCATCGCAGGACACAAAGAGGGCTTCCCAGCCGTCATAACCGCATCCACGCAGCAGTTCTGCCAGATAAGCCTCCGGCCAGTACATGTCCGATACCAGAATGATCCGGCTGTCCAGAGCCAGAAGCCTGTCATAGATGTCTTTCATGTACGGATTGGCATGGCAGAACAGCTTCTCATAGCCAAACTCCGTCCGGATACCTTCTTCTGCATCCAGGTCTGTACTCTGTGCCAGAAGGGCATAAATATCTGCTATGGTGGTTCCGCTTCCGTAAAGACGATAGCATTCCTGTTCCGCCTCTGTTCTCTGCTGTGCAAATTCCGGCCGGTCCGTCTCACATCCGATTACCCGGAACAGATCTGCCGGATCCCTCAGGCTCCGCAGGATCAGTGTATCAAATATGTCAAAAGAGACCACGTCATACGCAGCAAGTCTGGAGACAGTCTCTTCCTGAGGTTCTCGTCTGTTCCAGCCGGATTCCGGCGCAAAAACCGCTTTCGAACATCTGGCTTTTTCGCCGAAGATATACTGATCCGCCAGATCAGACGGATACACCCGGCGGCCCTCCTTTCTGCCGTACGTCTCATAATGAAGAAGCGGATTCATGCCTCTCTCGCGCACATCCGGATTTGCAGCCAGATACTTTTCCGTAGAAAAGGCAAGAGAGGGATCATTTCCGTTCCGCCAGCCTCTCTTCAGATAATGCTCTGCCGCGTTCCGGCTGCCCGTGCGGTAACGGGACGCATACCAGACCGGATCAAAAAAGCCCGAATCCTGTATCTTCTCCCAGCCGGCAGAAGCGGGGATCGTTTCTACTCGTTGCATAGTGCTCCCTTTCCGCAGATGTCTCTGATATCCCGTTCCCTCAGCATGCAGTTCAAGTCCGGCCCTGTCTGAAGCGGACTTATTCCTGAATGCTTACTCTGCAGTTCGTCCGGATGTCTGCCGTCCGGTCCGGATCACGCACATGGCAGAGCCGGATCACGACAGAATAGGTATGTCCTCTCTCCAGGTCATCCTTAAACGGCCTGCAGCGGAATCCTGCCCTTACGAGATAGGGAATTCCGGGATTCGCAGCTGCCAGATCCCATCTTTCTTCCCTGCGGACTCCAAAACTGACGGCTGCGGCACCATCTGCACAGAAAACCAGCTCCGGCTCGTAGTCGAAGTGAAACCGGTTCCTGACAAATGCATACCCTCTGACATCCAGATAGTCCTCCCGGAGCGTTACACTCTCAATTTTCGCGGCGCAGGAAATCCCGCCGGCTTTTACCCGGATGTCGGCAGCCTTTTTTCGTTCTATTCGCTCTGTCCCGCTGTCAGTGCGGCAGGCAAGGGACCGGACGCGTTTTTCGGAAAACCAGGCTTCCTGCCGGCAGAGGATCCCTATGCGGCATGGCATCTCCTCATACCGGAACAGTCTGTACGGAAGACAGATCCGGATCGCAGGACTGCCATCCTGCCTGCAGTCTCTCAGAAAAGATACCGGGTCCGAGACAAATATGCGGTCATAGGGATCCCGCACGAAGAACCGAAGGATTCTCTCCCGGCCGAATCCGGGCTCGGCATCCGGAAGCATGCAATCCAGCAGAACCGTATCCGTATCCTGGTTTCCGGTCACAGCCCTGATCTCCATGTCCCTACGGTCAAGACAGGTAAAACCGATGTTTTCCTGCGTCAGGGTGCTGATCCGGAATACATGTCCGCTGCTCCCCGGAAGGATCTGTTCCAGAAACTGTCCGGGAGATACGCCGTAATCGCCGGGAAATGCCTGCCGGATCTGCCCCATCAGATCTGTCAGAAGCGCCCTGTTATTGAAAAAACCGTTCACAAGTCCCTCTTTCCCGGAGAGGATGCGGGTAAAGAAACCGTTTTCCTGGGCGATGCAGGGCAGTATTTTCGCTATTGCATGCTCCGGGCTGTCTTCCAGCACAGAAAAAGAAGCTGCAGTAAACTCCCGGTATTCCCATCTCTCATCCAGCAGCTGCCGGAGCGCTTTTCTCCTGCACCAGAAGATATTGCCGCAGGAGACCGGGGCCGCATCCGGATCCGCCCGGCGCCGGATACCCAGCCTTTCCAGGATCTCCTGTGCCTTCCGGAAGCTGAGTCCCCATGGATGATGGAACAGATGATAATACGCCCCGTGAACGGGAAGGGGAGGCACCAGCAGACCGAGAAAGGGGTCCTTCCCAAACAGACGGATCACTCTGCGGACATACTCCGCGCCGCCAAGCACAGCTTCCCACATATCCGATACGGCAGTCAGCATTCCCGTATAATACTCTGACGGATTCCGGAGTTCATCATGGACAAAGGCAAACACATCATACCGCCGGAGCTCATCGCGAAATCCAATCAGAAGCGCACCGAGACCGCTTCCAGCCGGATTGAGGCAGCGCACCTCCGGAGATATACCGTGGTTCCGCAGTTCTCTCCGGATTGCATCCGCTTTCCCGTGAGAATCCGTCCCGACATACACATCCGCCTCAGGAGGAATTGTTCTCAGAAATCCGGTAAACAGAGTGTAAAAATCCGGATCGTGAAGGTAGGCAAATACAGCAGCTGTCTGTGCAGGCTGCTTCCCGGAGACGGGCACGGAATGGCTCTTTCGGGAAGACCGTGCATCATTCGATGCTTCATATGCTTCTTCATACGACGCTCCGTATGGTATTTCATAAAGACCGCAGGTTTCAATCAGGCGGCTGACGTCATACAGACGCAGAAGATTTTCATAAATCATCGTTTCGTCGTATTCTGTGCGGGAAATGATATGCCGGAGTGCCCGGCGCGTGAAAGAGGCATTATTCCAGCCGAGCATTCCGGCTCTTCTGCTTATGAAGTTCTTCTTTTTGTAAAAAGGCGACCGGCACCTGACAAGCATTTCATAGGAATCAAAATAATAATGCGGCAGCTGTGCCGGTTCCCTGGCGTCCACTTCTTCCATCCGGGCATAGACACGCCAGCGGAATCCCCGGTCAGAGAAAAATCTTGTGAAAACCGCTTCAAAATGACCCACCGTTTCTTCGAAGGAAGCGCAGAGGGGAAGCGACCTCCAGTATTCCGCAAAACAGGGACTCAGAAACATCGTTCTGCGCACAGCCAGAAAATACGTCTGGATATGGGCAGGCCAGTATCCGAGCGGGCAGGTGCCCATGGGATCCATGCTTTTCGCATGCGCGCTGATGCCCCAGAAATCACAGTCTGTCTGTTCCATCCTGCCGAACAGTTCTTCCAGCGGATAGACAGGACCGTAGAAGGTATCATTCCACAGGATCAGTTCGTCATACTCTTCCAGTTCCGTGCGGGGAATTACCCCGCACAGCAGATACTGCCAGGCGGCAGCGTCAAATCCCACATTCGGCCGTATAAACAGATGTTCCGTAAACCGCCTGAGTTTTTCCGGCTCCCGCAGTTTTCCGTTGCACACGATATACAGCCCGTCCAGATGCTCAGCCATTTTTTCCAGGAGATACTCCACATAACGGTCAGCAATCCCCTCCGAATCGAAAAACACAAACAATCCGAGTCTTTTCACATTATGGTTCCCGTTCACTCTGCAGTGTAATAATCACCCGCTCTTTTTCTTCAAGAAGAGTCCGGATCTCCTTCAGTTTCCTCTCACAGGCAGACAGCTTTTCCTTCAGCATGCTGTTTTCCGCCTTCAGCTTTACGCATTCGATGCCCGTTTTTTCATACTTTTCCTGAAGGACCTCCCAATGATCCTGCTGTGCTTCCGGCATTTTTATTTCTCCTTTTTTCAGATACAATTCTTACACAGCCGATTGCGAAAGTCTGCGTGAGAGGAATTGTGTGAACATTTCAAACAATCTGCACGGGCATTAGAACTTCTGCATGAACGGAAATCTGCGTTATGAGCAGAAATCATACTGTCTGAGCGCAGCGAGTTTATGATTTCTGCGAATGATCTTAGCAGATGACGTGAATGCTTAGAAGTTCTTTGCGCGGAAGCCGTTTGAATGTTCATACAATTTTCCGACCTCGTGCCGTTTTGCAATTACCTCTTCCCAGTTACGCTTGTTATGGGAAGCAATCAGTAGTTCTCCGCCGCCACCTCGAAATAAGCCTGCGGATGTGCGCATACCGGGCAGATGTCCGGTGCCTCGGTGCCGACCACGATATGTCCGCAGTTGCGGCACTCCCAGACCTTTACCTCGCTCTTCTTAAAGACTTCCTGCATCTCAACGTTTTTCAGCAGCGCACGATAGCGCTCTTCATGATGCTTCTCGATCGCCGCCACGCCGCGGAACTTTGCGGCCAGCTCCGGGAAGCCCTCTTCCTCAGCCGTGCGGGCAAAGCCTTCATACATATCTGTCCACTCGTAATTCTCTCCATCCGCCGCCGCGGCAAGGTTCTCTGCCGTATCCCCGATGCCGTTCAGCTCCTTGAACCACATCTTGGCATGCTCTTTCTCATTGTCGGCAGTTTTCAGGAACAGTGCGGAGATCTGCTCGAAGCCTTCCTTTTTTGCCTTTGAGGCAAAGTAGGTATATTTGTTCCTCGCCTGTGACTCACCGGCAAAAGCCGCCTCCAGATTCTTTTCTGTCTGTGTTCCCGCGTACGGATTTTTCTTGTCTGCCATTGAATTTCACTCCTTTCTCTGTCCCGCCCTTCGTCGGGATTTTTCATTTCAGGTTGTATCCGGCTGCGATATATATTGCAAATGAAGCCCGTTTAACCGGATCTGACTACAATTGTATCATCCAGAGCCGAATAAGTCATTATTAACTGCCGGTCACGATACCGCCTTCTACGGCTGCTCATCGGGCACTACAAATATCTCGCTTCCCGCTCTCCTTGTATATGTCTGCTCCAGCATTGCCACGTGGGAGAGAAAAGCAGCGTCATCAAAAAATCTTGCCCCGGCCGGGCATCTCCTGATGCAGGCCTGACATTTGATACAGATACCGTTCATTACCGCCGGATCATCCTTGCTGACTGATCCCATCGGACAGACAGCAGCGCAGGTTCCGCAGTGCCGGCAGAGAGCCGGGTCGACTTTTGGAGATGCCTTCAGGAACTTCGCAGGCTTCCCGTCTGTTCCCAGCGGCGTATAGTAGGGTGCCTCCGGACTTCCGGGAACCTGCAGATGCCGGAAACACCCGCCTGCGCTCAGCATCTCCTCGCTCGCGCTCTGGATCTCCTCAGCCGCGCACTGCGATCCGCCGGCGGCTTCCTCTCCCGTCAAAGCGGCGCAGACAGCCCTGGCAAATTCCTTCAGCAGCGCCCGGTCTCCGGCATCCGGGCGGCCCGCCCCCAGAACATCCGAGAAGACATGCGGCATGCAGACCGCCACTGCCCCGACCGGCACAAAGCCGTTCTGTCTCCGAATATCCGTCAGTTCTGCCAGAGAATTGTCATAGCTGCGGTTGCCGAAGGTCACCACCGGAACAACCGGCGTCCCCTCGCCGTGAAACAGCCTGCTGATTTCCGGTGCAATTTTGTTCGGCACTCTCCCCGCATAGGTCGGCGTCCCCAGGATCACCAGATCCTCAGACCCGAATGAACGCAGCGCCTGCCGGGCTGCCGGGAGGGTAAAGTCATCTTCTTCAAACTTTAGTGCCGCCCCGGTCTCCTGATTTTCCTGAAGAAAGCAGGTTATTTCTCCCGCTATCATCCTGACAATCAGGCCGGTATTGCCGGTGGGACTGAAAAAAGCCGCTGTAATTTTTCCGTTTTGCATCTGGTGTTCCATCCTTCCTTTTGCTATGGCAGTCTTTCCAGCCCGCCATCCAGGATCCACTGACTGGCATGAAGGAGAGACGGGAAGATCTGTACTGTCAGATCCCGCATCTCATCGGTAACCGGCTCCGTATCC
>CADBNA010000075.1 GCA_902795835.1 uncultured Lachnospiraceae bacterium
CCCTGACTCACTCATTTAAAAATTCTTTAAGTTCCCGGTAGATGTCCTCCTCTTTGGGAGGGCATCCTTTTATACAGAAATCAAATGCAGATGTGCAGTTTCCGACGCCGAGAATCCCCTTTTTTCCGCGGTGACCCTGGCCGATGCTGATGGTTTCCCGGAGCCGGTCCAGCAGCCCTTCTTCTTTCAGTCTTTCCAGTGCCGGGATCAGTGTGCCGTAGCAGGCACTGCAGGAGTCGGATTCGTCGACGGCATAGCTGACGTCCAGGAGCCGGCGTTCCGCCGGCAGATCTTCACGGCTCTCGCCTTCACATGTAATCAGCCGGAGTGATGACAGGTCTGCGCTTCCGATGCCCAGTTCTTCTGCCATGCGGATGTAGGGCACATCATCCACATCATAGTTCAGCAGCGAGCAGACGAAAGCATCCGTCAGAACCGGATCCTGAGCAGCCATGATGCAGTTGCGGGTGACGGGATTGCCGCCTTCTTCGAAATCCAGATCCCCGCAGATGTGGTCCACAACGATAAAGTCCTGCCGGATAAAGCTGTTCAGATGGGCAATCGGCCGGTGGAGCCCCATGGTGTGGAAGCGCCGTTTTTCTTTATTCGGGATGAGTCCCTTCATATTTTTAAGGGCACAGGTAATGTGCGTCTGGCAGTGCCCCTTCAGGACAGGCACATTGATCAGAAAATCCCAGTCTCTGACACAGCTGCATATATGCAGGGTCTCGCCGCTGCAGTCCGCGGCAAAACTCTTTTCTTTCTGTGTGTCAAGCAGGGTTACACGGCAGGCAGGGCTGTCATATTTTTTTTCAAGCTCTCTGTATCCGCAGTATTCAAAAGCTTCGGCTGTCCTGTCTCCGACCCAGGAGCCCTCGGCTATGATGATATCACGGTATCCGTGCTCCTGCAGGTATTCAATAATGCCGGCAATGATTTCGGGATGGGTTGTGCCGCCGAAGGAGGCGGGAGAGGGCGTGACCAGATTGGGCTTGAGTGCAATGCGGGAAGCTCCTGCCGGGATTATCTCTGCAAGGCCGGCCTGTTGAAGAAGCCGTCTGGTCATATCTTTATAATCCGTGCCGTAGGAACGCCAGATTTCATTTTTTTTCAATGTTCACACCCCGCTTTCTCCGGTTAACAGCCGTACAGATCGGATAACATGTCTGATTTCGTGCACCAGAATACCAGAATCGGAACCTGCGAGCCACAAATGTACAGGAAAAAGTACAATTTTCTCTGAAAAACTGCTTGCAGTATAAGAGAAGAAGTGATAGATTACGAATTGACAAAGAATTAACGAAAAAACTAAGAAATACCCAAAATTCCCAAATAGTTCACCACACATCGCTTCCAATTAAAGACCAGTTATGTTTCAGAAAAGGAGAACAGCTATGGATGCATTCAGCAAGGCACTTCAGGCAGACACAAGAACCATTATTACCGCTCCGGTCATCTATCAGATGAAGGACTTCGGCCAGCTGGCTGAACAGTTCGGACTGGGAGAGAGAGATGTTGTTCTTACAAACGAATTTATCTACAAACCCTTCATGGAGAAATTCAACATTCCCTGCCAGTACGTTTTCCAGGAGAAGTTCGGTACACAGGAACCGTCTGAGGAAATGATCGAGACCATGTACAAGGCTATTCCGTATGATTCCTATGACCGCGTGGTCGCTATCGGCGGCGGTGCCATCATGGATCTGTGCAAGCTGCTGGGCTGCAAGAGACCGGCATCTGTTCACGAGCTGTATTTCAAGAGAGAGCCTGTTATTCACGAGAAGGACGTTATTGCTGTCCCGACTACCTGCGGTACCGGCTCTGAAGTGACAAATATTTCCGTGGCGATCGTTAAGGATGAGAAAGACGGTGTCCTGACCGGCGGCGAGACAAAGCTGGGTCTGGTATCCGATGATATCATTCCGAACAAGGTTGTGCTGATTCCGGAGTTTGTTTCCACTCTTCCGTATCGTCCGTTCATTACATCTGTAATTGACGCTCTGATCCACGGAACCGAGTCTTTCCTGTCTCCGTCCAGAAAGACCATTACATCTGAGATGTATTCCGTCCGCTCCATCGAGCTGATCCTGGAAGGTCTGCGCCGCATCGCCGAAGGCGGCGAAGAAGCCCGTCTGGACTACCTGAACGAGTTTGTTACCGCTTCCAACTTGGCCGGCATTGCTTTTCTGAAGGCAGGCTGCGGCACCGTACATGCCATGTCCTTCCCGCTGGGCGGCACCTATCATGTACCGCACGGTGAGTCGAACTATGCCCTGTTCGGAAAGATCCTGGAGATCTACGATGAGTATGATCCGAACGGTGAGCTGATGCGCTTCAAGGAGATGATCGCACGGATCCTGGGTTGTGAGAAGGAGAATGCCATCAAGGCCCTGGCCGATATGCTGGAGAAGGTTTACCATCTGAAACCTCTGCACGAGTACGGGTTCAAAGAGTCCGACATCAAGGACTTTGCGGTTTCCGTAGAGGCCAATCAGCAGAGACTGATCACCAACTCCTATGTACAGCCCTGGACGCAGGAACTCTCCATGCGCGTGTACAGAGAGTGCTTCTGAATGATCTGACAGGAAAAGCGTTCATACAGCATGTACGCTGTTAAAAGATAAGGCATCGAAAGCAGAATAAAAACACAGCAGCACAGATATACCTGGAGAGGACATATCTGTGCTGCTTTCTTTTGTTTATATTTTGCAAAAGCAAATGTGAGAAACCTATTGTCAGATATTGGATAAGTGTTGTAAAATATATCGGATCATACGGATTCCGGCCGGCACGGCCGGGATATGCGTTCACAGGAGAAAACAGATCATGAGACTGGATCGTTTAAACAGTATAGAACAATATATCCTGCAGGAGGGGACCGTAACCTGGGAGAGCCTGGCCGCTCATTTCGGCGTATCTGTCAATACGATCCGGCGGGACATCAAGGAATTGATTTCCAGAGGCACGATCCGGAAGGTTTACGGCGGCGTGAGCTCGGTAAATGCCAATGCACCGGTGGCAATCCAGGAGCGGCAGGTCCGCAACAGCGAGGCAAAGAAGCTGATCGGACGGATGGCCGCACAGTTCGTAGAACCGGGACAGACCCTCTTCCTGGATTCCGGAACAACGACACCCTGCCTGATTCCTCACCTCGCCGGACTGGACAATGTAACCATTGTCACACACTCTCTTCCCGTTTTGTATGAGGCGTCCCACTATCCTTCTCTGCAGGTCATTGCGCTGGGAGGCGCCTACAATTCCACCACAGGCTCATACGGCGGCATCTCGGCGCTGAATTATCTTTCCAGAATTTCAGTGGATACGGTTTTTATCGCGGCCACCGGCGTCACCCTGGAACACGGCCTGTCACACAAGGCCTTTTTTGAGGCGGAGACCAAGAGGAAGATTGCCGAGAGCGGAAAGAACATTATTCTTATGGCGGATCACACAAAATTCGGCGTTTCGTCGCCCATCACGTTTATGAGTTTTGACAGACTCTCTGCCATTGTTACAGACCGGAAACCTGCACCGGAATTTCTGACAGAGGCAGACCGCTGCGGCATCCGCGTACTGTGGGCAGAGGATGCCGGCGAAGACGGGGATCAGTGACTGATATATATCTTTACAGTGAACGACGGCGACGTCCACAGCTGATTTTGGCGGGGGAATACAAAAATGGCAGTTACCATTCAGACAATAGCAGAGCTGGCCGGCGTGTCCCGCGGCACGGTGGACCGTGTGCTGCATAACCGCGGACGTGTTGACGATGAAGTGGCAGCCCGTGTGCTGCAGATTGCCCGGGAGGCCGGGTATCGCACAAAGACGCAGAAGAAGGCGCTTCGTGGGGAGGACCCGTCTTTTATCATGAAGACAAGACGGATCGGTGTCGTGACACAGCTCTCCGGTGCTTCCTTTATGCTGTCAATCCGCAGGGGACTGCTTGAGGCAAAAGAGGAAGCCCGGGCCTATGGCATAGAGGTTGAGATTCGAGAGTGCTCCGGCGTGGACGGGGAACAGCAGTGCAGGGCGCTTCGGGAACTGGAGGAGATCGGGATTGATGCGCTGGCCATCATGCCGGTGGAGTGTGAAGAGGTGCGGACCGAACTGCGCCGCCTGATCAGTGAAAAAAATCTGGAAGTGCTGACATTTAATACGGATATTGTCGGAACCGGACGTCTGGCCTTTTTGGGTATGGACAACCGGCAGGGGGGTAAGGCGGCTGCCGGTCTTCTGGGAATGCTTCTGCGCGGCAGGGGCAGTGTGATCGGTATTATCGGAAGCTTTTCTAACAGCACAAGCCTGCTGCGCATCGACGGTTTTACAGAGGAACTGTCTCTGCATTACCCGGAGATCTCCATGGCCGGCGTGACGGTAAGCATGGACAGCAGAGAGGAAGTGGCGGCGATCGTGCGGGATGCGCTTCGGAGCCATCCCGACCTTGGAGGGATCATGATGGTCTCCAGCGGCCAGATGGGAATTCAGGACGCCCTGGAAGATCCGGAGGTCCGTCAGATTCTGGAGAGCAGACCTGACGGCAGGCGGCCTTATATCGTAGTTTACGACCTGACACCGCGCAACCGTGAGCTGATGGAAAAGGATATCGTGGATTTTGTCATCGATCAGGACGGATATCACCAGGGAAACCGGACCGTTATGACGCTTGTATCACTGCTGAGCGGCGGACTGCGCCCTCATCAGGAGTATATCTATACGGACATTACGATCCGGACCCGTTATACTTCGCCGTATGAGGATCCCGGATATGGCGG
>CADBNA010000076.1 GCA_902795835.1 uncultured Lachnospiraceae bacterium
ACAATCTGTTTGCCGGCCGCGTGCAGCGTATTGAAGGTGTGGAAAAATTCCTCCTGTGTGGATTCCTTTCCTATAATAAACTGTATGTCATCGATCAGCAGAACGTCTATGGTGCGGTATTTTTCACGGAGTTTCTCTATGGCGGTCAGGCCTGCGCGGATGGCATTGATGACCTCATTGGTGAATTCTTCGCTGGTGATATAGAGAATCTTTGTATCCGGATTGTTTTCAATAATGAAGTGGGCAATGCTGTTCATCAGATGCGTCTTGCCCAGACCTACGCCTCCGTGCAGAAACAGAGGATTGTAGATTTTTCCGGGAGATTCCGCTACGGCAAGAGAGGCCGCATGTGCGAAGGAATTCGTACTCCCTACAACAAAGGTATCAAAAGTATACTTAGGGTTAAGTCCGGCCGTACGGGATCTGGTTTCAATATCTTTCAGACGGGAAGCCTTTTCCAGTTCTTCCGGAAGAATAAAGCGGATATCACAGTACTGACCAGTGATTTCTCCGATGGAGGCCTTGATCGGAAGCATATATTTTCTGGAAACATAATCCAGACCCAGCTGCTCGGAAGGGACGAGAATCGTAACGGTGTCATCCTCCACCCGGCAGATCTGGAGAGGAACAATCCATGTTTTATAAGAAATATCTGTAAGGCCGTATTCCGTTTTCATATGTTCCAGAATTTCAGGCCACTTTTCTTCAATTATGTGCATATAAACCTCTGAATTGCTGAAAATAGAAACAGTTTCTTCCTATTTAAAATATAGTACCATATAGAAGACTATTCTCTATAATAAACTAATTCCATGTATTGTGCAAGTTCTGTGTCCGGTCCGGGCAGCCCGTCAATCTGTAGTGTGGATGATGTTATCAACATAGAAAAGTACGACGGAAAAAGGAAAAAGGGATAGAAAAACAGGAGAAGAACAGGGGTTATCAACAGGTTATCCACAAAATTGTTGATAACTTTACGTCAACTTGGAGAGACATAAATTTTTTCATTTGTGTTAATTATACTTGACGAAAGGATTCTTTGTCATTATAATCAAAGCGATGTTTTCTCGGCATACATAGCATTCCTGCATCTGTTTATAAGATCGTCGGATGCAGTAATCGAAGAAAATACAGACTCGCCGCAGCGGGCGGCATGTGAGAAAAGGAGGTGTTCTGATCATGAAAATGACATTTCAGCCGAAAAAGATTTCCAGAGCCAGAGTACATGGATTTCGCAAGAGAATGAGCACAGCTGGCGGAAGAAAAGTTCTGGCAGCGAGACGTGCAAAAGGCAGAAAAGTACTGTCTGCCTGATAAGGAATCCGAAGTATGAAGGACCACAGAGTATTTTGAGGATGACATTGACAGCCGGCAGGCTTCGGTCATCCTCAGACTTTATTATGGCATAATAACTATGAAATTTTCCGAGAGTCTCAAAAAAAACCGGGATTTTCTGACAGTCTACAGACGGGGAACATCAAAAGCAAACAAATACCTGGTTATGTATGTACTGGAAAACGGACTGCAGAAAAACAGAGTCGGGATATCCGCCAGCAAAAAAGTCGGCAACAGTGTTGTACGGCATACACTGACAAGGCGTGTGAGAGAAGCTTATCGGCTTCAGGAGGAGAGTTTCAGAAAAGGATATGACTTTGTTTTTGTTGTCAGGGCCGCTGCCGCCGGATGCAGGCAGAGCGATATATCGTATTCTGTACACCGTCTTGCAGACAAAAATAAAGTATTGGTTCATTTAAATACGGAGGATCCTATATGAAAGACATGGCCGGACATGTTATGATTCGGGGAATCCGGCTGTATCAGCAGTATCTTTCCCCTCTGAAAGGCAATATCCGCTGTCCGTATCTGCCGTCCTGCTCGCAGTATGCCATTGAAGCGGTTCAGAAATACGGAGCGGTAAAGGGAGGAATGCTGGCATCCTGGAGACTTCTGAGATGCAATCCCCTTTCAAAGGGGGGTATTGATCCGGTACCGTAGATGGCTGATGTCATCTTACCGGAATAGGAGGAAAAATATTGGAACTGTTTTTAAGTAAATCAACCATGCCAATCGTCCGCTATGTAGCAATTATTCTGGGGTGGCTGATGAATGGCATATTTGAAGTACTGGATCGTATCGGAATTCCGAATATCGGCATTGCGATTATCATTTTTACCATTATTATCTATACACTGATGCTGCCGATCCAGATATCCACGCAGAAATCATCCAAGCTGATGAGCGTTATTCAGCCTGAGATGCAGAAAATCCAGAAAAAATACGAGGGAAAACGGGATCAGGCATCACAGATGAAAATGCAGGAGGAGCTGTCTGTCCTGTATTCCAAATATGGCTATTCACCTTCTGGAACCTGCCTGCCTCTTCTTGTGCAGATGCCGCTGCTGTTTGGTCTGTATCAGGTCATCCTGTATATTCCGGGATATGTCACCAAAGTTGGTGCCGTCTTTACGGATCTGGCAGCGAAGCTCTCTTCTGTCAGCGGATATGATGAGATTATCCGCACATTTGTCAGTGAAAACAAGATCAGAGTGGCTCTGGGAAGTGAGATCACCACGGCAAAAGTCATTGATTTCCTCTATGCATTGAAGCCGTCCCAGTGGACGAAACTGGCGGGAATCAGCGAGTTTTCCGCTTTTTCCTCAGAAATGGCAGCAACAGCTGCCCGTACGGAAAAGATCAATTCTTTTCTTACCATCAACATTAACGATGCTCCCTGGGACGCATTTATGAGCAGCATCAACAGCATCCGGAGCGGATCGGCAAGCGGTGTTGTCATACTGACCATGATCATCGCAGTTATGATTCCTTTCCTTGCCTGGTTTACGCAGTGGCTGAATATGAAGCTTATGCCGCAGGCAGCCAGCCAGGATGAAAAGGCCGGTGCCATGACACAGCAGCTCCAGACAATGAATACGGTTATGCCGGTTTTCTCTGCTTTTCTGTGCGCCACATTCAGCATGGGTATCGGTATCTACTGGATCATTGGTGCAGTCGTGCGGTGCGTGCAGCAGGTAATTATCAACCGTAAAATCGGCAAGATGGATCCGCAGCAGATCGCTGAACAGGCCAAAGAAAAACAGGCCAGAAAACAGGAAAAGAAAAAAGAAAGCGGAAAGGGCTATGCGCCTGGCGGCAGCATTACCCGGAGTGCCCGCGTCAATTTGAAGAATATGGATACAAACGTTGAATCTGCGGCTGAGGAGACGGAAATGCCTGATGTTGCGCCAAACAGTCTGGCAGCAAAGGCAAATCTGGTCAGACAGTATGACGAAAAGAACCGCAAAAAGAAATAAAGGGAGTCAGTAACATGGATTATATAGAAATATCAGCAAAGACGGTGGAAGATGCCATCACAAAAGCGAGCATTGAACTTGGTCTTTCCAGCGATCAGCTGGAATATCAGGTGATCAGTCAGGGAAGTTCCGGATTTCTGGGGATCGGCAGCAAACCGGCAGTGATTCAGGTTCGCAGAAAAGCGTCAGAAATCGCTGAAGAAGAGGAAGAACAGCCCGCGGAAGAAAAAGAAACAAATAACAGAAAAGAAAAGGCAGCTTCCGCAGAAAAAGCGCCCCGCCGCGAGACGGAAAAAGGAACCGGAAAGAAAAAAGAAAAAAAACCTGCTGCAAAAGAAGAGAAAAAGACAGAAGAAGAAACAGAAGACAGGCAGGAAGTACATGCAAAAACGGTGGTAACAGAGCGGACGGAAGAAGAGATTGTCATGATGAAGGCTTCCGCATCCGGATTTCTTGACGGCGTGTTCAAAGCCATGGAGCTTCCGGTGGACATTTCCATGGAATATGACGCAGAAGCCGGCTGCCTCAATATCAATTTTGACGGAGAAGATATGGGCATCCTGATCGGAAAGAGGGGGCAGACCCTTGATTCTCTGCAGTATCTGACCAGCCTGGTTGTGAACCGCGATCAGAAAAACTATGTTCGGGTTAAACTCGATACGGAAGATTACAGAAAGAGACGGAAAGATACACTGGAGAATCTGGCCAGAAATATCGCATCTAGGGTAAAACGCAGCGGAAGGCCGGTATCTCTGGAGGCCATGAATCCCTATGAGAGAAGAATCATTCATTCTGCTCTTCAGGGAAACAGATATGTGGAGACACACAGTGAGGGCAATGAGCCCTACAGGCATGTGGTAGTTACGCCGAAGAGGGGCAGGGACTGAGGCCTGAACGCAAATTGCATAATGAAAACTGCGGGACTGCTGCATGGTGCGGCAGTCCCGAAATGTATCGGGTTGTTTTTTAATTTTGAAAATGATCAAATACTGATACTTCAGCGAAACAGGAAGTAAACATTATGACATTACATTCAGAGAATACAGTGACAGACACCATCGCTGCGATTTCCACGGCCACAGCGCCTGCCGGGATCGGCATCATCCGGATCAGCGGACCGGAGGCGACTGCGGTCGGCGACAGAGTTTTTAACGGGATTAAAGGGACACGGCTGCAGGAGCAGAAGACGTTTTCCATGCGCTATGGTCATGCTGTCCGTGAGGGTGAGGTGCTTGATGAGGTTCTGGTATCTGTGATGCGGGCTCCGCATTCTTATACCGGTGAGGATACGGTTGAGATCAACTGTCATGGAGGTGTTCTGTCGGCTTCCCGTGTGCTGGATGCTGTTCTTCATGCAGGAGCAAGACCGGCTGATCCCGGAGAATTTACGAAGAGAGCTTTTCTGAACGGACGCATTGACCTGTCTCAGTCTGAAGCTGTCATGGATATCATTGCGGCCAAGAATGAAAGGGCACTCAACAATTCTCTGAAGCAGCTGAACGGTGCGCTTTCTTCGAAAATACAGAACATCCGGCAGGGAATCCTGCATGAGACAGCCAGGATTGAAGCGGCTCTGGATGATCCCGAG
>CADBNA010000077.1 GCA_902795835.1 uncultured Lachnospiraceae bacterium
CTGGAAAGTGGAAACAGCAGTGGCAATGTCAGGCTCATTCCAGGTAGCGTTGCCTGCGAAAATCTCATTCATAGCTTCATAGCCGATAGTCTTCTCGATGATCGGCTCCAGATACTCGGTCACGCACCAGGTCTCTTTTCCTGCGCAGCCGAACGGGATGATATCCTTCTCAAGAAGGGCATCGCAGCAGGCGGTCAGGTCTTCATAAGTCTCCGGCACATGATCCCAACCGGCCTCTGCCAGCAGATCCATGTTGGCAAAGAGCGTTACGATATTCATGGTCAGCGGAACCGCGTAATGCTTTCCGTCATAGGTTGAGTTCTGAAGCATTACCTCGGGAAGCTGATCCGCATATGGTGCATAAGCGTCATCCAGGCAATATGCAGCCTCTGCCTCGGCAAAATCACCAAGGAAAGCGCCTGACCAGGTGAAGAAAATGTCCGGAAGGGTCTCAGGATCACTCATGGCAGCTTTGATCTTTGTCTTGTAGGACTCATTTTCAAAAGCTTCCCACTCGATCTTGATGTCAGGATGCGCAGCCTCAAACTCTTCTACCGCCTTGACATAGGCCGGATGGTTGGCATCGCTTTCCGTTGCAATACACCACATGGTAAGGGTGGTCTGCTCTTCGCTCTCGGCGAATACGGTTGTTCCTGTCATGGAACAGGCCATCACCGCTGTGAGTGCCATCGCGAGAACTCTTTTCTTCATTTCTTTTTCCTCCTTTTCGCGTTGGGTTTTAAAAATTGCCGCAATGTGAATAACTTTTGTTCCGCCCTGGTCTGTTCCGTGTCCAGGGAACCGAAAGCCACGGGACGGAAAAACTGTCAACAGGTAACATTTTTATATGCTGACGCACAGGCTTCCGGTGCCTGTCAGCTTCTGTGTCACGGTGTCCGGTGCCCCGAACCCCGCATACAGCCGCCACAGTCCGCCGGGCGAAAGCCGGGCGCCGTCTGCATCTACTGTTGTGAAGGCATCCTCTCTGAGAGGTACGGAAACCTCTGTCTCCTCTCCGGCTGCCAGGTGAATCCGCCGGAAACCGCAGAGAACCGGATTCGGCGGTGCATCAGGTGATTCCGTATTCTGCAGGAAGAGCTCCAGGACGTCATCGGTATCGCGGGTGCCTGCATTTTTCACCCGGATCCGGGCCGATGTCCTGTCCGCCTCCAGATCCGTCACCGTGCACTTTCCGTATGTGAGGCCGTATCCGAAAGGATACAGGGGCTCTCCCTGATAATAGCGGTAGGTGCGGTTCTTCATGGAATAATCCGTGAAGTCCGGCATCTCCTGAAGGGCTTCATTGCGGTAGAACGTGACCGGAAGCTTGCCGGAGGGCGACGCTTTTCCGAACAGAAGCTCCGCGACAGCCTGTCCGCCCTGTGCTCCCGGGTACCAGGAGAGCAGGATGGCGCCGGCGTTCCGGTTCGCCTCCTGCAGGTCGATCGAGCTGCCTGCCATCAGGATTACAACCGTCGGCTTTCCGACAGAAAGTACCTGCTTCATCAGGAGCCTCTGCGGTTCCGGAAGCAGCAGATCCGCCTTGTCTCCCGAGAAATACTGGTTGCCGGTGTCGCCTTCTTCTCCCTCCAGCGTCTCATCCAGCCCCAGAACCAGGATCACTGTATCGCTGTTTTTCGCAACGGCCACTGCCTCGGCGAGTCTGTCATTTTCCAGAGCCAGGTGCTCGACCCGGTCTTCGGAAAGCGCGCATCCCTGCGAGTAGAGAACGCGGTTCGTGCCCGCCGTCAGATCCTGTATGCCTTCCAGGACGGTGACATACCTTGATGCCGTCCCGTGATAATTGCCGATCAGGGAAACACGGCTGTCCGCATTCGGCCCGATCACGCCGATGGTGCCGCAGGCTGCGGGATCCAGAGGAAGCAGTCCGTCATTCTTCAGCAGGACACAGGACTCCAGTGCGGCCCGGTGCGCCAGTTCCAGATGCTCCGGGCACTCTATAACGGAATATGGAATTCCGTCGTATTCGCTGCCTTCCTCTCCCAGCATTCCCAGAAGGAAGCGGGTGGTGAACAGGCGGACGGCGCATCGGGTGATGTCCTCCTCATCAATCATGCCCAGCCCAAAGGCATTCATGATGTGCTCGTAGGTACAGCCGCAGTTCAGGTCGCATCCGGCCTTCAGAGCTTTGGTAACGGACTCTACCGGCCTGGAGGTAATCTTATGATTCTCGTGAAAGTCCCTGATTGCCCAGCAGTCGGAGACATAGTACCCTTCAAATCCCCAGTCCTGCCGCAGCCTGCGCATGAGGTCCGGATGCGCGCAGCAGGGTTCTCCGTTGGTCCTGTTGTAGGCCCCCATGACGCCTTCTACACAGGTCTCCCGCACCAGTGCGCGGAACGCGGGCAGATAGGTCTCTTCCATGTCCTTTTCAGAGGCAATGGCATCAAAGCTGTGGCGCAGGGCTTCCGGTCCGCTGTGGACCGCAAAGTGCTTGGCACAGGCAGCTGTCTTCAGCGTGCTTCCCTCTCCCTGCAGCCCCCGCACAAAAGCCTTTCCCAGCTGTGCGGTGAGATACGGGTCTTCTCCGTAGGTCTCGTGGCCTCTGCCCCATCTGGGGTCGCGGAAAATATTGATATTGGGAGACCACATGGTCAGTCCGTGGTAGATGTCCCTGTCACCCTCGGCGGACAGCGCATTGTATTTTGCCCTGGCCTCTGTGGCGATCGCGTCAGCGATCTTTTCCAGAAGCGCATCATCAAACATGGCCGCCATTCCGATCGCCTGCGGGAAAACGGTGGCCGTGCCGCCTCTGGCGACGCCGTGAAGCGCTTCATTCCACCAGTTGTATGCGGGAATCCCGAGCCGCTCAATCGCAGGAGCGTCAAAGCGGAGCTGGCTGGCGCGTTCCTCCACTGTCATACGCCCAACCAGTTCTTCTGCCAGTTTTCTCGCCTTTTCACGCGTCATTTCACATTCCTCTTCATACCGCCCTGCAGCATTCTGCCGCAGGCAGCTCCCTGACGGTCTCTCCTTCCAGCAGACGGCCGTGAACAACAATATGCTCCGGCAGGACCGTGCGGGGATTTTCAATTCTTTCAATCAGCTTTTCTGCTGCGAGTCTTCCGATCTCTTCCGTATTCTGCTCCCATGTTGTAATGCGTGGGCTGACCACCTTGGCCATATGGATGCCGTCATATCCCACTACGGAAATGTCCTCCGGGATCCTGAGTCCCGCGTCGCGGACGGCCCTGACTCCTCCGATATACGCAAAGTCATCTGAGAAGAAGATACAGTCCGGCTTCTCCGGAAGCGCCAGCAGCTTTTCGGTCGCCTCATAACAGCTGTTCGGCTCGTGGTACTCACAGGAACCCAGGTACGCATCCGGAACCTGGATGCCCAGCTCCTCGCAGGCTTTGTAAAAACCGGCCAGCCGGCTCTCTGTCACCGATGTCGGGTTGCCGTGGATATAGGCGATCCGGCGGTGTCCCTTTTCATACACATACCGGACCAGCGCCATCATTCCGTCGACGTTGTCTGAGAGGACGGCCGTACGATTGTGGTACGCGTGGTCAAGCGTCACCACCGGCATTCCGGAGTTGGCCAGTTCCTGAACGAGCGGATCCTGAAAATCCGCACAGATGATCGCGACACCGTCTACGCCGCGGTACAGAGCATGCTGCAGATAATTCCTGCCCATGAAGCCGACATTGCTGTTGATAAAACAGATATCGTATCCCCTTTTCTCTGATTCTATTCGGAAATGGTTCAGGGTGGATGCAAAATACTCATGCATAAATCCGCTGTTCTGCAGATCGACAAAGAGGATCCCGAGATTGTAGGTCCGGTTTGTCTTCAGCGCCCGGGCGGCAGAATTGGCTGTATAGCCGAGCTCCTTCGCAGAGGCAAGAATGCGTTCTCTGGTTGCCTCGCTGATATCCTGCTGACCATTTAGCGCTTTGCTGACAGTGGCGACGGAGACCCCGCAGCGCAGCGCTATGTCTTTCATTGAGATCATATGTCTCCTTTCCACGGTCATATCACCGGGCCGCTGCCAATCTGCGAACTTAAACGTTTACGCAATTCAAGAATATCGCACATTTCTCTTTATTTCAAGCATAATCTGATAATTAAAATCTTTTTGTGACAAAACGACAATTTTCCCTCTTCCGGTTTGTCGCAATTACACAATAGCAGTTCCCCCGAGTCAAAATACGGCGAAAATGCAGTGAACGAAAACGGGAAAATCAGAGCAGTTTACGAAAAGCCGTTTCCGTCATTATGTAAAATCCGGGAAACCCCATGAAAAAAGCCCCGTTTCGAAATCGATTACGGGGCATGCGGGCTGAATTGTATCAGATGTCCGGAGAAACAGACGGGGCAGTCAGACTTCCAGGTGGCTGCGGAAATCTTCTCCGTACCGGAAATATGAGATCATTTCATTTGTCAGCGAAACGCCGTTGTACCGCGTGCGGATCTCATCTCTGGTCAGCCAGACGGCTTCCGCCACCTCATCTGTGTCATGGACGGCAATTTCATCGCTCCCCTCAATATCACAGATCACGCCGAACAGAAGATTGGAGGCAAAGCCCCACGGCTGGGACTTGTAATACCGGATATCCGCCGCCTTCAGGCCGGCCTCCTCCATGACCTCACGCCGGACGGTATCCTCTATTGTCTCTCCGATCTCACAGAATCCCGCGATCAGGGCCGTGCCTGCATAGCCGTCCTCTTCCCTTCCCCTGTAGCGGATCATGAGCAGGCGGTCATTGTGTATCACCGCGATGATCACCGCCGGCAGAACCCGCGGAAATACCATGTACCCGCAGGAGGTGCACCGGACGCAGCGGATCTTCGGGTGCACATCCATCGGAGCCCCGCAGCGGCCGCAGCGGCGGTTGTCATTGTACCAGGAGGACAGCTGCCATGAGGTCTCGGCGCCGAAAAACACATTCTTGGGGAGAGGCCTGTTCTCAAAGGAAAACGGCAGGAACTCCATGCCCGTGAAGGAAAAGTCAGGCGTATCCCCTCCGTCATAAATAAAACTGTAATAGCTGGTGCCGCTGACCGTAAACAGATAGACCAGCCGCCCTCCGTTCTCAGCCGTCTTCTGCAAGGCGTCTCCATCATCCGGATCCAGCCAGTATTGTCTGAACAGGACCGCTTCCGGCAGTTCCATGGAACCGTCCTCCCGGAGCCGCATCAGGAGCTTCCTGCCTCCGTTTTCAAAAATGGCCGCAAGATCTCCCTCCGCAGGGGCGGTATTGCGGTACTCTGTTGAAAATACGGCGTTGTTTTCCAGTTCCTGTATCATATCTGACTCCTTTCTTTTCCCCGGACTGCCTTTCTGTATTTTCCCGCGAATCCCGGTTCCGAAGCGGATGCCATCCCCCGGTAATATGACTGCTCAAGGCAGTCCGCCAGCCGGATGACCATCTCACTGCCTTCTCTGTCCTGCAGCAGTGCGCATCTCCGCAGAAATCCGGGTGCGCTCTCCCCCTTTTCCCTGGGCTGCCCGGCTTCCGCCATCATTTTTTCCGTATATGTCAGCAGACCCTCCGGCGAATTCCGGTGCCGCAGATACCGGAAAGAAAAAGACAGCTTTTCCAGAAGCGCTGACAGAGGGTTCTTTCTTCTGCCCCGGATGCGGTTTCTCTGCTCTGCGGACTCTGCCCCGCCTGAGACGGGACGTGAATGCCAGCGGATCCCGCGGTACATCCGCCATACCCAGATCCCCACAGCCAGAAGAACCAGGGCGGCTGCAAGGATGAACAGCACCGGACCGGGCCCGGCCGGCTCCGGAAGCGTATAAGACATCTGTCCCGGCCCGCCGGC
>CADBNA010000078.1 GCA_902795835.1 uncultured Lachnospiraceae bacterium
CTGAGCGGCGATGCTGCTTCCGCAGCAGCTGCGGCCGGTTCGGCGGAAAAAGACAGCATCGGGCACACCATCTACAAGAACCTGATGAACGGCGTATCCCACATGCTTCCGTTCGTTGTCGGCGGCGGTATCATGATCGCCCTTGCCTTCCTTCTGGACCGCGCGGGCATGGGTACCTCTTCCTACGGTTCCAGCACACCGCTGGCCCACTTCTTCAAATCCACAGGTGATACCGCCTTCGGCTTCATGCTGCCGATCCTGGCCGGATATATCGCCATGAGTATTGCCGACCGTCCCGGCCTTGCCGTAGGTTTCGTCGGCGGCGCTCTCGCATCGGCAGGATATTCCTGGGGCTGGCTCACCGGTGGCGCCGCAGTCGGCGGCGGCTTCCTGGGCGCTCTGTTTGCCGGTTTTGTCGGCGGCTACATCACCAAATGGCTGGAGAAGGCCTGTGACAAGCTTCCGGATTCCCTGGAGGGCATCAAACCGGTGCTGATCTATCCGCTGATCGGCATTCTTCTGATTGGCGCAGTCATGTTTACCGTCAACCCGATCTTCGCAGCCATCAACACCGCAATGACCAGCTTCCTTGAGGGAATGGGCACTACCAACCTCGTCCTTCTGGGCGCAGTCGTCGGCGGCATGATGTCCATCGACATGGGCGGACCATTCAACAAAGCTGCATACGTCTTCGGCACGGCCATGCTGGAAGCCGGCACGGCAGCAGGCCAGACAATCATGGCCTCCGTCATGGTCGGCGGCATGGTTCCCCCGATTGTCGTAGCCCTTTCCACCACATTCTTCAAGAACCGCTGGACAGCAAACGAGAGAAAAGCCGGCCCGGTCAACTACATCATGGGCCTGTCCTTTATCTCCGAGGGTGCCATCCCCTATGCAGCCGCAGATCCCGCCAGGGTCATCCCGTCCTGCATCATCGGATCCGCCATCGCCGGCGCCCTGTCAGCTGCATTCCACTGCCAGTCACCCGCACCGCACGGCGGCGCATGGGTAATAGCCGTTATCACCAACCCGGTCATGTACATCGTCGCACTGCTCATCGGATCGGTCATCGGCTGCTTCATCCTTTCCATGCTGAAAAAGCGCCTGTCCCCGGAAGAATCCGGACTGGCCTGACGCAGCCTTGTGAAAACAGCTGAAAATGTGTATAATATCGAATCATACTGAATCAGAGACACACCAACACAGAGAGGAAAATCTGAAATGAAATCATTCAAGTACGTAATCACCGACAACGAAGGCATCCACGCAAGACCGGCAGGTCAGCTCGTCAAGCTGGTCAAGACCTTCAGCAGCGACATCAACCTGACCAAAGACGGCAAGACCGTAAAAGCATCCAAGACCCTCGGCATCATGTCCCTCGGCGCCAAAAAGGGAAGCGAAGTCGAATTCACCTTCGAGGGCGAGGATGAAGAGGCTGCCTGCGAGGCCGTCAGCAAATTCATGCAGGAGAATCTGTAAGATTTATAGCTGATATGACACATTAATTAAGGGGCTGCGGCCCCCAAGCACAGGGTGCGCCTATATCTTCTTTCGGAAAACGCTTGCGCTCTTTCTCGACGCAGCGGTACTAAGTTCAAACGTCGTGCTTACGCACTTGTTTTCACAAAGTGCCGGCGTCTGCGAAGGTTTCCTTCAGAAGATATAGGCGCACCCTGTGCTTGGGGGCCGCAGCCCATTTCATTCTTCTCCTGTATCAGGCAACTGCAAAAACCAGAAGGGAGAAAGAATTGTGTGAACAATTCGAACAATCTGCACAAGCATTAGAACTTCTGTATGAACGGGCAGCTGCGTTATGAGCAGAAACCATACTGTCTGAGCGAAGCGAGTTTATGGTTTCTGCGAATGATCTTAGCAGATGGTCGTGAATACTTAGAAGTTCTTTGCGCGGAAGCCGTTCGAATGTTCATACATTTCTCCGACCGGATAAAAACAACCTCTATTTTTTAAAGGCATAGCTCTTCCGAATTGCTTCCCTGACCGGAAGGATCATGGACGGCGATACAGACAGCTCATCAACGCCCATCTGCAGGAACCGCTCTGTCAGTTCGGTATCCGCTCCGAGCTCGCCGCAGATGCCGACCCAGGCGTTTTCCTTGTGGCCATTCTCTACTGTCATCTGGATCAGGCGGAGGATCGCCTCATGGTGCGGATCGTAGAAAACATCGAGCTTGCTGTTCTGACGGTCCATGGCCAGCGTATACTGCGTCAGGTCATTTGTGCCGATGCTGAAGAAATCCACTTCCTTCGCCAGCTCATCGCTGATAACCGCGGCTGCGGGCGTCTCGATCATGATTCCCTCTTCCACATCCGGATTAAACGGGATGCCCTCTGTCTTTAGCTCCGCCTTGACCAGGTTCACGATTTCCTTGATTTTCTTCACTTCCTTCACCGAAGTAATCATCGGGTACATGATCGCGACCTTGCCGAAGGCGCTGGCGCGGAACAGTGCGCGCAGCTGCGTCTTGAAAATCTCCGGGCGGGTCAGGCAGATGCGGATCGCGCGGTAGCCCAGGGCGGGATTGTCTTCTTTGTCAAGCTGCAGATAGTCCGCCTGTTTGTCAGCGCCGATATCCAGCGTACGGATAATCACCTTTTTCCCTGCAAGAGTCTCAACTACAGCCTTGTAAGCCTTGAACTGCTCTTCCTCTGAGGGAAGGTCATCTCTGCCGATATACAGGAATTCACTGCGGAAAAGTCCTACGCCGCCGCCGTCATTCTGCAGCACGGACGCAACGTCCTTCAGACCGCCGATATTGGCATACAGCTGGATCTCTCTTCCATCCACGGAAACATTCGGCTTGCCTTTGAGCTCCTGCAGCAGCCGGCGGGCTTCCAGATCCTGCTCCAGCTTCGCCTGCATTTCCGCCATGGTCTTCTCATCGGGATCCAGATAAAACGTCCCGGTGTGGCCGTCAACAATGGCCGTCCTGCCGTTCCACTCCGCTTCGATCGGAACATCGATCAGAGCGGGGATATTCATGGTTCTGGCAAGGATCGCCGTGTGGGAATTGGAAGATCCGAACTTCGTCACGAACGCCAGCACCTTTTCCTTGTCCAGCTGGACGGTCTCGCTGGGCATCAGGTCATCGGCAATGATGATGGAAGGCTTGTCAAAATCAGTCGTGTCTTCCACGCCGGAAAGCACCCGGATCACGCGCTCAGAGATATCCTTCATATCCGCCGCCCTGGCGCGGAAATAATCATCCTCCATCTCCGCAAACATTTTGGCAAAATTATCACCGGTCAGGGCCGCCGCATACTCTGCATTCACCAGCTGGGATTCAATGGCATTGTGTACGGAATCCGTAAAATCCTCATCATCCAGCAGCATGGCATGCACTTCAAAAATGGCCGCGTTCTCCTCTCCGACCTTCTTCACCGCTTCATCATGCAGCGTATTGAGCTGCTCAATGGCCTTGTCCTTTGCCTCATCATAGCGGGCGATTTCCGCTTCCGCGTCTGTGATCTTCTCGCGGCGCACATTGCTCTCCTTTTTTCCGTAGAAAAGCACAGGCCCGATCGCCACGCCCTTAAAAATTGATTTGCCGGTAAAAGTTTCCATACCATTCACCCTCCTGCTGTTTGATTTATGATTTTAGTGATTCTGATCATTCCAGCCCTTTGCGTATGCTTGCCATCTGACGTTCAATATGCGTCTTCATGCACAGCTTTGCCTCTTCCTTGCTTCGCTCGCCGATTCGCTTGCAGAGCTCATCATGCTCCCGGATCAGCGTATCCCGGTTAGCCGCATCCTTCAGATATTCCACGCGGTACCGGTACATCTGCTCGCGGAGATTGTTGATCAGCTGCACGAGACGGTCATTCCTGGTGGCGCTGTAGATGATGCCGTGAAACGCCTCATCTGCTTCCGCGAGCGCCGTCACATCATCAGACCCGACCAGCTGCTCAAACACACGGGAAGCCCGGTACAGTTCCTCCAGCTCCGGTGCCGAGATTCGCTCACAGGCCAGACCGACCGCGATCTCCTCCAGACCTTCCCGCACCTCCAGGACATCATGCAGGTCCTTCTCCGTGATGCGGGAAACCTGGGCGCCCCTGCGGGGCAGATTGATCACCAGTCCCTCCAGCTCCAGCATGCGGATCGCCTCACGCACAGGCGTACGGCTGACGCCCAGCCTGTTGGCCAGACGGATCTCCATCAGCCTTTCGCCCGGCTGCAGATCCCCCCGCAGTATTCCCTTCCGAAGCGTATAAAACACCACATCCCTCAGGGGCATGCCCTGGTACTCCGTCATCATTTTGCTCAGCTTGTCTTCTGCCATTTCAGAAATCTCCTTGGGAGAGGTTTATGTCTCCATATATAATTAAAACTATTCATAACAATTGTACAATTTGCGAATTCAGCATGGTTCCGTAAGATACAGCTGCAGACTCATGTCTGCACTGCGCAGCTGCTCCAGCGACGCTTCAGCCGCGTTTCTTTCTTCAAACAGTCCGAAAACGACCGGTCCGCTCCCGCTCATTCTGGCGCCGACTGCGCCGGCTTCCAGCATGCGTTCCCGTATCTCTGTGATCACCGGCCGGGAAGCGGC
>CADBNA010000079.1 GCA_902795835.1 uncultured Lachnospiraceae bacterium
CCTGGCTCACCCTGACTCACTCAGTTCAATCCTGCCACAGCCCTTCGCACCAGTGCCCTGGTGACGTTGATCTTGTAGCGGTTGTCTTCCAGCGGGATGGCATCCCGCACGGCCAGTGCAGCGGCTTCACGGGCCGTCTCGTCTGTCGGCGTCTTGCCGGTCAGGAACTGCTCTGTCTCTCTGAGCCGTACCGGGACCGGATAGACGGCGTTCAGCACAAGGGAGGCATCTGCGATGGTCTCTCCCTCTTTGCGGAACACGGCTGCCAGCGAGACGATCGGGAAGTCGATGGCCTGGCGGATCCGGAATTTTACATAGTGCTGCACGGTCCCGGCTGCCGGACGCGGTATGTCCACGTACAGGAGGATCTCGTCGTCTGCGAGTACGGTGCCGGAACCTGCGCCCGCACGGAAAAATTCTCCTGCGGGAATTTCCCTGGCGCTGGTGTGCATGACGGCGCGAAGAGCGATCAGCACCGGCGCCAGATCGGACGGATTGGCCGCCACGCAGCCGCAGTTGTAGCAGCGAGACGCCTCTGTCACGACTTCTTCCTTTTTCGGGCTCTGTGTATCTTCCTCATACAGGGCGCGCTCCGCCACCGGGCGGGAGACGATTCGCAGCGGTTCGGAGCAGGACAGGCAGGCAGGGTCAAACGGCCTGTATGCTGCCGGGCCTTCCATTGCCAGCCAGGGTCCTGTTCCCTTTTCTTCTCCGGCAAGCCAGGCATGAATGCTCTCCGCAGCCATTCGCCCGTCCGCGATCCCGCGGACGACTGTCGTCGGTCCGAACGCGCCGTCTCCGCCGGCAAAAAGACCTTCTATGGAAGTCCGAAAGTCTCCCCGGTCCGCCTGAATGCCCCTGCCGCCGGCAGCGGCCTCGAATCCGGTGACATCTATACCCTGCCCGATCGCAAAGATCACCGTATCCGCAGCCAGCTCCTGCGTGATGTTTTCATCATAGACAGGGGAAAATCTCCCGTTCTCATCAAAAACGGAAACGCAGGCCTTCATTCGAAGCCCGCAGGCTCTCCCGTCCTCCCGGACCAGTACCCGATCCGTGCCGAAGGAGTGGATAAAGGAGATCCCTTCCTCCTTCGCGCAGGTCACCTCATCGGGATCGGCCGGCAGCTCGTCCGCTTTCTCCAGCGTGACTACCGTCACCTTCCCTGCTCCGCTGCGCTTTGCAGAAAGCGCCACATCCATGGCGACGCTGCCGCCGCCTACAACGATAACATGGCTGCCCAGCTCCACACTGCTGCGGGAAGCCACCTGATACAGATATTCAATGCCGCGCAGCACGCCGGGCGCATTCTCATTTTCACAGCGCGGGGAAGCGGAGCGCCAGGCGCCGATGGCCGCGTAGACCGCGTCGTTCTTCTCCAGCAGCTCCTCCAGCGAAATATCCTTTCCGATTCTGCAGTTCTGGACAAAGGTCACGCCCATGCCCCGGATGGCCTGCACGGTGGCGGCGACTCTCTCTTTGGGCAGACGGTAGGCGGGAATACCGTAGGTCAGCATGCCGCCGGCCTCCGGGTTCTGGTCGTATACGGTTACGGCGTGGCCGGCTTTTGCCAGGAAAAAGGCTGCTGTCAGGCCGGAGGGACCGGCGCCGGCTACAGCGACCTTTTTGCCGCTGTCTGCAGCATCCGTCCGGTAATACTGTTCTGCATGCTCCAGCAGATAGTCGCCCAGGAATCTCTCTGCATTGCGGATTGCCACACCGGAGTCATACTCTGTGCGATTGCATTCTTTTTCGCAGGTGTGGGTGCACACCCTTCCCGTCAGGGCGGCGATCGGATTTACGCGGAATAGAATCTCCGCCGCTGCCGCGACATCTCCCTCACGCAGTTTTTCCATGTAGGCAGGGATGTCCGTGTGGTTCGGACAGCCCTGGGTACAGGGTGAATCACACACCCGGGCAGCGCCGTAGATGGAATGGATCTTGTTATTTCCGTTCAGGGCCGGGCAGACATCACCGCCTTTGCGGAAACAGTAAAACTTATTGCCGGGATAGCGGTAATACCAGCAGCGGGGTTCCTGGCACAGGTTGCCGCCGACTGTGGCGACATTGCGGATCTGCAGGGACGCAACAGACCGGGCAGCGTCCGCCAGGGCCGGCAGCGTCCCGCGGATCTCCGGAGATTCCGCTACCGTTTCCAGCGGCGTCATGGCGCCGATCCGCACCCCGTCATCCGATGTGCAGATACCCGCCAGCTCCGGCAGGCCTTTCAGGGAAATGACCGCCTCCGGATCCTCCGGGTGAATCTCATTCCGGAGCGTCCCGACCAGATCGGTTCCGCCCGCGGAAATACAGGCCTTCACGCCGTATGTACGGAGCAGGCTGACGGCTTCTTCTGCTGTGTCAGGCCGGAAATATTCATATTCTTTCATACGCGCTGCTCCTTTCCTCTTTTCTCTTTTTCTTCCTTCTCAGCCAGCAGATCCAGCATCATCTGCGGCTTGCAGGGCAGATAGGGAACCCGTACGCCGACGGCATTGTAAATCGCATTGGCAACGGCGGCATATGTACCCGTCGTTGTTCCCTCCGCCAGACCGCAGGCTCCGTATTCGCCGGC
>CADBNA010000080.1 GCA_902795835.1 uncultured Lachnospiraceae bacterium
CTGAAGAAGGCGCAGTAGACAGCCCAGCCGTTCATGGCGGTGCTCACGTTCTTCACCGTGAGAGTGGCGGTGTCCTCACCTTCCACACGCGCATAGGGGAATATGTTCCGGAAGTCCTGAACCGTATAGGTCTTGCCGTCGGGGCTCTGGAAGTTCCAGGCGAATTTGCTGTATCCGATTGCGGCGACGGTGAAGATCGCGTTGTCGCCGACGAAGCGAACCTCATCGGAGGGGTTCTTCGTGACATGGACAGCGCTGTTGTCTGCAAAGGCCAGGGTTCCGACGGAGAGAACCAGAACAAGAACAAGTACGACAGAAACCAGCTTTTTCATTTTTATCTATCTCCTTTAGTTGATTGATTTTTCATTTGATTTGCTGTGCTTTTCTTGAGCACGTGCGGAGTATAGCACCCCAATCGTCACAGAACCGGCACACAAATCTGTGATGCAAAGATGTTTGTCAGGCGCTCCCGTTATCCTCGTACAGCCGGAGACGTCGTGCCGGTCCAATGCGGCGATGATGCAAGATTGAACACAGTCATCAGCGTATTGGACGCACTGAGCCAGGCAAGGAGGAAATGTGATCCTTTTGCAGGACTGACGAAGTCCGTCAATAAAAAACGGAACCAGGAGCAACGATGTCTCTTGGTTCCGTATCCTTTATTTTGTTAATTTTGCTGTTCGTCTGAGCTTTCCGGAATCAGGTTCTCCGGATTGTAGACTTTGAACTGGATGATGTCCTGTCGGGCGATCCATTCTGCACCGTGTTCAAGTTTGAAGGTCGTCATGATTTCTCCGGTGGTGTCCTTACCGATCTCAATCAGGCCGGCAGGTTTGGGCCTGCTGCTGTGGCCGAGTTTGAATCCGATCAGACCGGCACAGAGGATGAGGATAATGCACTTGACAAGAATGGTCAGGTTGATGCTCATGAAATACCTCCTCACACAATAGCTCCGATATAGGTTCCCTCCGTTGCAGCAAAAATGACGGGGAATCTCCCGCCAGGTTATTCACCGGCCTTTCGGTCAGTGCTGCGGTATTATAACATCAATTTTGCGTTTGTCAAGTGACTGGAGAGAAGTGTGTCAGGGGGACGTGTCTCCTGGTGCGTTTTGCCACGTATCCTGTCCAATCTGCCGCATCCTCCATATCCCCATAAAGAATCAGGCTGAATCGCCTTGATCGGTGATCCAGCCTGATTCTTTATGCTGTTCTGATCGGAAAAGCTGTCTTCATGATGAAGAACAGCTCCCGCGTGACTGCAGTCGCTCTCAGGCGTTGAGATACTCGATCATGCAGTCTGCCGCGACAATGCCGCTGGTGAATGCAATTCCGAGAGAAGCGCCTTCGTTCTCGTAATACGGGCTGCAGTAAAGGCTGCCGTTGTCTACACCGGCAACATACAGACCGGGAATCACGCTCAGATCCTTGGCCAGAGCCCGGCAGTAATCGTCGGTCTTCACACCGCCGAAGGTAGACCAGATGGAGGGTTCATACTCGAATACGTAATAGGTATCTCCGCTGAGCTTGTGCAGCAGATAGGGGGCCTTATAGAACTGGGTGTCTTCGCCTGCTTCGCAGAGCGCGTTGTACTCCTCAACAGTCTTCTCAAGATTGGCCATGCCGAAGACCTTGGCGCACTCGGCAAGCGTACCCTTGGCTGCCCAGCCCTGCTCGACGGCCGCATCAACGGAATCCGGCAGATCGGCGCGGACAACATTCTCGCCGTTCTTATAAAAGACACTGCCGTGGCAGCCGACATACCAGTCTTCAGGATCGCCGTAGTAGCCGCGGATGCCCACCGTGCTGACGGCGTCCATCATCTCCTGGTCGAGGACTGCATAGTACAGACCTTCCCGCAGCGCCATTTCGCCGCCGAGGGCAAGGGGACGGTCGCTGAGATACTGCTCGTTCATGAAACGGTCGCCGTTTCTGTTGACAATCAGACCGCCGTAGAGTGCGGGCTCCAGTGCCGGGCTTGCGCTGCGCATCGCACCGCCGTTGATACCGGGGATCTTGTGGTTTGCACCGCCGAACTCGTTGCAGCACAGCGCCCAGTTGCGGTCGGCAATCCCGCCGGCCTCGAGAACCATATCAAAGCCCTGA
>CADBNA010000081.1 GCA_902795835.1 uncultured Lachnospiraceae bacterium
CCTGGTCCGCCATATCCTTGAGCAGTACGATATCCGGTATGTATTTGTAGGGCATGAAGAGACGCAGGCGTATCAGGTTAATCACACACTGCTGCAGAAACTTGGGAACGTCGTATACCGGGACGAAGAATCCGGCACCTATATTCTGGAGGTCAGCTGAGGCATCACAGAGAACCGGCCGGTCTTTCAGGAAGGGGCAGGAAAGGAAACGCATGGATGCACACAGGCATTTTTTAAAGGCGGCAGAAAGCCGGAAAAAGTCTTTTGTCATCCCGCTGCTTGTCATACTGGCGGCGGGGATTCTTCTTGCTGTCTATCTTTTTTCCGGCCTGCCCTACCGTGTCTGCACGGAAAATTTCCGTATGGATCAGAGCCTGTATTTCTCCGCCCCCACAGAGGAGATCGGTCAGACCTTTACGATACCGGATCAGGCGGAGGGCATCTCCGCGGTCATGATCGCATACGGCAGAGAGCAGGAAAAGACACCTGCGCGCGGCAAGCTGACCGTACGGCTGTATGAAGACGGAAGCCCCGTCGGAGAATGGACCGACGACACACGGTTCCTGACCGGCGACCGCTGCAGAACCTACCGGCTTGAGAAGCCGGTTCCCGTGCATGCCGGGAGCACCTGGCAGATCACCGTGACGGATGACTTCACCGGCGGAGAAGGCGTCGCTGTCTGGACAACCAGAGAAGAGGGGCGGGAACCTCTCACGGTGGACGGGGAGCCGCTCGCCGGCCGTTCGCTCTGCTTCCGGGCAGTGTATACCATGACATCGCTACTGCAGCGCGGCATCCTTGCGTTTCTTGTCTTTCTGTCAGTCTGTATTCTGGTGATTCTGTGCTCCCGGATCCAGGATATCCGCCGGAACGGGTATGACGAAAAAAACACCGGCATCCTCTGGGTGTGCGCGGTGATTCTGCTGTGCCTGTTTGCGTTTCTGTACCAGCATGATGACGGTCTGCGGATCACGCACTGGGGCATTCATTTCCTGGAGGCTCTGCAGAACGGCCAGCTGAGAAACTACGGCGCGTATCTGGAAGAGGTCTGCGAGATCTCCAACTACAATATCGTTGTCCACATGCTCACCGCCGTCTGCCTGCTGCCTCTTTATCTGGCGGACAGGCTGTTCCGCCTGCAGATCAGCATGCCGCTCTATGATTACTGGCGGAAACTGTTTCTCATCCTGTTCCTGGCCGCATCTGCAAAGCTCATCGGGAAAATCGGAAAAGAGCTGGGCTTCAGTGAGGAGACAGGAAACGTGCTCGGCATCCTGTACCTGATCTCGCCGTCGGCTCTCTGGGGGAATCTGGGCCTGGGGCAGACCGACTGCATCAGCGTCTGTTTTCTGCTGCTTTTCATGTATGACATGGTAAAAAAACGCCCGCTGAGGGCGTCCTTCTGGCTGTCCGTATCTGTTGTGATCAAGAGTTTTCCGCTGTTTTTCATCGCGGCGCCGCTTCTGGCCGCCGCCCTGGGCGCGCGGAAATACAGGGAAATTCTCGCATGCGGAGCCGTTTTTCAGTTCCTTCCCGTAACATCGGCGGTGCTGTCCCGCACATTTTTCCGGGATTATGCGGCCTATGCCGCATTCAGCGAGCGGGACTGGGACCACTTCGCCCGGCTTTTTGATGCCAGCGTGGCAGAGACCTCCTGTTTCCTTCTTGCTCTCCTCCTGGTCTGCGCCTGCTGCTTTTACAGGGCAAGGCATTCTTCCGTTTCTGAGGCGGATTTCATTCTTGCGTCATCGGCGATTGTCTTTTCCTTCCTGGCCTTCGTGTATCCGAATCCGCAGTGGATCCTGTATCCCTCTCTGTTTCTGCTGCTGGGTGCGTTTTTCACCTGTGACAGGGAGGACATTCTCTATATCCTGCCTTTTTTCCAGGCCGGCGCGTTTCTGTACTGCATGTTCTGGTTCCGGGGCAATTCTGACACCGTCCTGCTGCGCCTCGGGATTATCGGCCGACTGTTTCCGGTCTGGAATAATGACTTTTCCTTTTATGAGTATGCGAAATATCTCCTCCCGGGATACTATGGCCATCTTACGTCTGTCTGGAAAACGCTGCTGTCCGGTTCCGTGATCACGGCTTTTGCCCTTTTCCTCCGTTCCCGGAAGCAGGCGGACCGCATCGGCAGGGATTCCTTCGGCAGCCGGACCGTGCCGGCCGTCGTCATTCCGCTGCTGTTTGCCATTGATCTGGCCGTCGTCATCTGTTCATTTGTCATGAGCTTTGCCCTGGTTCTGTGTTGAGAAACGCAGGCCTGCAAGACGCCGGAGTGCACGCGCATATCCCATGAAAAACGGGATCCATTCGCGCTTGGACTCCCCGTATTTTCTCCTGTGGAACACGATGGGCACCTCGCGGATTCTCAGTCTGCCGCCGGCCGCGATCTTCATCTTCACCAGCATTTCCAGCTGGATGTCAAAATTCTCTCCTTCGAGGGTGATCTTCCTGAGCAGTTCTGTCCTGCACAGCCTGAATCCCGACGAGCTGTCACGCGCGCCGGTGCCTGCGGCTGCCCTGAAAACAAGGTTCAGGAGCCGGGAAAGGATTACGGAAGAGAGGGCGTCTTCCGAGGCGCCTCCTCGGACATAGCGGGAACCGATCACGACATCGCAGTCATCCCGGACATATGTGCCCGCCAGCTTCGGAATATACCGGGGATCGTGAGACCCGTCAGCATCCATGAACAGGCATTTGTCGAAGGCCGCTTCCCCGATGCCTGTCCGGTATGCGCCGCCGAATTTCGGATATCGCTGGGGGATGCAGCGGCAGCCATACTGTCTGCAGACAGCCGCTGTGCGGTCGAGGGGCTCCTGCGTATCGACGACCAGAACCTCACAGGGCATGCGGAGCCTTTCCGCCGCCGTCAGGATCTGCGGAAGCAGCAGGCGGAGGTTTTTTTCTTCCCGGCAGGCGGGAATGATGATGGTGAGACCTTTTTTCATAAAATGTAAAAGCAGACAAACAGGAACAGCAGAAAGGCTGCTCCGCCGGCCAGAAGCAGCGGGTCATGGAAAATCACTTCCGCGGGATTTTCCGCGGTGTCTTTATCCATATCCGTCTGGAAGCGCAGAATCAACAGGACCAGACACGGTACCGTGACGATGAGAGGAAGGCTCCCGTGCCTCTGCAGAGTGCTCTCATCCATGCTCCAGAGTGCGTAGAATACGATTCCCAATCCCATGAACAAAGAGAGATTCCGGTCCAGAAAGGCATCGCTGTAATGCCGCAGGACGTCCCTTCCGGCGGTTCCTGCGTGCAGCCGTTCGCCTTTCCTCTTTGCCAGGGCAAAGTAAAAAGCCATGGCCATGACCGTCAGATACAGCCATCCGGAGACGGAAATCCCCGTCACCAGGGCGCCGTACTGCAGACGGAAAAAGAAACCTGAGACCAGCAGGGCCAGATCCAGGATGGGAATGTTTTTGAGGCCAAGGCTGTAGGCGGCATTGATGATCAGAAAACAGAGCAGGACTGCGGTGGCAGAGTGGGAACCGACCGTTCCGTTCAATAAGAAGGCCGGCACCAGAAGCCCCCCGGCCAGCACAGCCGCACTCCGGACGGACACGCAGCCGGACGCCAGGGGCCGGTATTTCTTTTGGGGATGAAGCCGGTCCTTTTCCATATCGAGGATATCATTCAGGATATACACGAATGAAGAAACAAGACAGAAAACAAAGAACCCGCTAATGCCCCGGGAAAGCTTCGCCCTGTCGAAGAGCTCCCCGCTGCAGAAAAGGGGAGCCAGCACGAGCAGGTTTTTAATATACTGTTTGCATCGCAGCAGACGGATCATGGTATGGACTGACTTCCTCAGCGGATAAAATCTGTGTAGATTCGCTCTTCCTGCTCCGGCAGCGGCACGCCTGC